>NZ_JAGYFZ010000115.1:0-17928 GCF_019946675.1 Pseudomonas sp. BF-B-15 | reverse complement strand
TCCATGGCCGGGGGCGGCTAACCCGGCATCCTTGCCGGGTTGCCCACTACGCAGAACCTCCACTCGGCCTCTCGAGGGGGCGACTACCGCCACAGCCGCCGAGGCGGCCTGAAAGCCGACCTGGCTCATTTTGCGTACGCGTTCTCCTTCACTGCTGCGTTCACTCATTCCGAATCTGTACACCGCCCCCTGTAGGAGCCGGCTTGCTGGCGATGGCGTTCTTTCAGGCGATAAATGCGCGACTGACCCACCGCTATCGCCAGCAAGCCGGCTCCTACAAGGGATTGGGTTCACACGATTCAAAATTGTAGGAGCCAGCTTGCTGGCGATGGACGTCAACGATAACGCGGGCTGTCTGAATGAACGCGTTGTCCAAACGTTTTTCGCCGGCAAGCCGGCTCCTACAGGGATCGGTGTACGCTTTTGATTTCCACCACTCATCAGGCCGAGCGTTAGCTCGCCTTCCGCTTTTGATCTGAGCGCCCCCTCGAGAGGCCGAGCGCAGGTTCTGCGTAGTGGGCAACCCGGCATGGATGCCGGGTTAGCCGCGCACGGCCAAGGATGGCCGATCGCGGCGGGCCCACGGAGCAGGACCGGAGCGAGGGCATGGCGAGCATTAGCGAGCCACCGAACGAAAGGGGCAAGAGCCCTTGGTTACTTGGGGCTCTTCCAAGTGACTCGCCGTAAGGGCGAAACCAATAGCCGCCGTTACCGCAGCAACGGATATGCCCCCATTCAAAACCTCCCGTTAGCGCATGCCCTCCGAACAGCATTGCGCAATCAGGCCAGGCTTTTTTGCTGGTCAACCACCGGAAATCGACCGCCACGCCGCCTGTGCAAGCTCGTCCCTGTACACCTTCGGACTGCCCTTCACCCGACCCGACAACCACGTCCTGCAATAGTTGTCTGCCTGACCAATAATCAGCGACAGCATCAATTCAGCCGGAAAACCTTTCAACTCATCGCCTCTGGCCGAATCCGACAGCCATTCCAGCAATCGCTTGTTGCGCATCTTGTTACGGGTAGCCAGTTCGTCCTTCAAAGGCCCCTTGGTGACAGCAAATCGCGCGTGGTACTGGAACCGCGCCCATTCGGGTTGGCTGTCGACCCAATCCACGTAACTGTGCACCAGCGCATACACACCCTCTTGCGTGGTTTTCGCCTCGCTCAAATAGCTGTCGCGCAGCCTGGCCTGATCATCCAGGGCGGTGAAAAACAGCGCGGCCACCAACCCTTCCTTGTTCCCGAAGTGGTGATAAATCGCGCCCACGCTCGTGTCGCATTCGGCGCGGATCATTTCAATGGTCGTGGCCTCGATCCCCTGCTCGTTGAACAGGGCGAGGGCCTTTCGAAAAATATCGCGCTTGAGTTCGGCGCGTCTTCCGGGGTAGCAGCGCTCGAGTAAATCTGACGTTTCCATGCTCAACACAGTCCCAAAAAATCGATGGTGAAGGCAGATGACTGCCATCGGACACGTGGCGACAGGTTGACAGATTTCCCGTCGACAGAATACTGTTCCGTTACAGAACATTATTCTGTAACGGAACACCATTCTGTTTTAAGCCCCTCAGCGAGGTTTCAAATGAGTCAGTTTCTCAGCATGTTCAACAGCGTGGGCCCGCAAGCATTCAGCAAAATGGCCTGTCAGGTTGCGCCCTACTTCAGCACCATCAACCCGCTGGTCACGGAGTTGCGCAAAGGCTGCGCGACGGTGCAGGTGCCGTTCGCCAAGGAAATCACCAACCACTTGGGCACCGTGCACGCGATCGCGATGTGCAATGCGGCTGAATTGGCGGCGGGAATGATGACCGACGTGTCGATTCCCGAAGGCGCACGCTGGATTCCAAAAGGCATGACGGTGGAGTACCTGGCGAAGGCAAAAACCGGCGTGACGGCGGTGGCCGATGGGGGTTCCGTGGACTGGACCACGGAAGGCGACAAGCTCGTGCCGGTGGATATTCACGACGTCGAGGGGAAGAAGGTGTTCACGGCGCGGATCACCATGAACGTGAAGCTTTCCTGAATTTTGCCATGGTCCAATGTGGGAGCAAGCCCGCTCCCACAGTTGATCGAGTTGTCTGTTGGGGCGCAGTCAGCGCGGCGACTCGCCCAACCGCTCGCGGACAAATTCATTGGCCTTGTGCGTCAATTGATCCAGATGCCGGTCACGCTGCTTTTCCGCATCGAGCATCGCCCGCTTGCCGTGCTTTTGCAGCAGGTACGTATGAATCTGCCGCACCTCCAGCGAGCTGTAGATCGACGCCACGTCGAGCAACCCCATCAACCCGTCAGAGCGATGATCGCGGGTGTTCATCAACACCTGCGTGCCGCGCGTGCCCAGCACCTGAAAGCCCATCGATTCAAACCACGGCACCTTGGCCACCGCGCAGGTCAGCTCGGCATGCGGGTAGCGGCCGACCATTTCCCGCAGCATCCGCCGCGCCACGCCTTGACGCCGATGGCCGGCCTGCACCGCCATGTATGCGACGCCGCACGCCTCTGGATCGTCCTTGATCGGCAGGTACAGCAAGAAGCCGATGACCTGTTCCGGATCGTCCACATCGGTCGCGACCAGCAACTCCACCGCCACCCCTTTCGCCCCGTTCAGCGCCTCCAGATAGAGGTGAACCTCATAGCCGATCGCGTACTGGTAAACGTTGTACAACAGGTTGCTCGGCGGGATGGCGACCATGCTGATGTCGGTCAGGTTATCGACCACCATCTGCAGAATCTGGCTGGTGAGGTGCTCGGGGCACGGAGTTTTGAAATGGGTAATCTGGGGCATTGAGGCTCTGCTCTGACTCTGGCGGCGGACGCGCCTATCATAACGCGCCGACGAGACCGGGGTGGCGTGTCAGTTGGCAGTCATGCCGAGTGACTATGGAAATCAACTGCAGGAGCCGGCTTGCCGGCGATGAGGCCAACGACAACACCTCCTCACCGGACGGGGCAATGGGGAATAACACCCTCCCCAAGACTGAGGAATATCCCCCAACTGTTAACTCTCGTTAACACTTCCCACGCATATCACTGAACCTAACGCGATGATTTATCTGACAATCTCGTTAGTGGCTCAGCTTTTGCGTCGATTTTTGCGCATGTGCCGACACCACGACACGCCCCCAGAGAACCACCATGAAAAGCTCAGCTCCTGTGAACAAGTCGCCCGGCTTTTTCCGGACGCCGGGCATTACTCTGGTGATGCTGATGACTTTCAGCCTGTCTGCGGTGAATGCCGCTCCGCTCGATGATTTCGGGCCACCGCCTCCGACCGATCCGTCAGCCTTCCATAACCCGCCTGCCGACCCTAAGGCAGCCCTGGAAGCACTGAAAAATCTTCCCCCGGCCAATCAAGGTGCCCTGGCCTTGCCCAACGGCGTGTTCGGCGACCGAAACACGCCGCGTGCCGACAACGTACTGCCGCCCGCCGCGCAGACGTCGTTCAACTACCCCACCAACGGCAAACCCAGCCCCTTGTTCGGGGCCGAACCATTCACTCAACAACTGCTGCTGTTTGAAGAGTTCGGCTCAGAAGCACTCGACCCGACTACCCCGCCGCAGACGCTGACATTCCCCGTGCCAACCCTCGGCCCGGCGCCCCAGCAGGATCCGAACAACGTCGCCCGCAGCGGCCCGTCAAGTGCAGCGCTCGAAGCCTTCCTGCGCCAGCCGGGGTTGTCCCCGTTTCCGTCGCAGTTTTCCAATGTACTGGACCGCAACCCGTGGAAGGCGCAGATCGAAGCCTTCCTCAACCGGCATCCGGTGGGCTCGCCGGCGGAGGGTCGGCCACCGGGAAAAGGCTGGTCGCATCAACGCTGGAACGAGTTCTTCCCGCAGGTTCAGTTCAAGACTGTTCAAGCCGGTGCCAGAACCAACCAAGGCCTGCGTGACGCCCAACAATTGCACCACTACAACAAGGGTGAATTCGCCCCCGGCGGGCTCTACTACCAAACTTCGGACATCCCGGCGACAGCGGGCACCACTCGCGGTATCGACGTGCGTTTTCATTCAAGAATGCCGGTGCAGAATCACAACTCGCTGTGGACATTCGACGGTACCGTGCCGGCAAAACTGTTGAT
The DNA here is from genome assembly GCF_019946675.1 of Pseudomonas sp. BF-B-15. NCBI lineage: Bacteria > Pseudomonadati > Pseudomonadota > Gammaproteobacteria > Pseudomonadales > Pseudomonadaceae > Pseudomonas > Pseudomonas sp. BF-B-15. The sequence goes on along the minus strand of NZ_JAGYFZ010000115.1, from coordinate 13,849 downwards.
GGTCCGCTACGGTCAAGCGTTGCTGATGCGCCATTACAACGCCCTGCCAATCGACCCCGCAGCCAACGCCGGTTTTGGCCTGCACACCATCAGTACCCACGAACACAATGGGCACTCGCCGGCTGAAAGCGATGGCTTTACCAATGCATTTTTCTTTCCGGGGCAGTTCTACGATTATCGCTGGCCGCTGCAACTGGCCGGCTACGACACGATCAACACCAAGGCGCAGGATCCGCGTGCAGCCTTCCCCTGCTCACCGGGCGAAAAACTCTTCGTCAATGATGTCAGTCCGGGCCTCAAGACCTGCGAAAACGGCAGCATAAAAATCCGTGGCGACTGGCGCGAGACCATGAGCACCCACTGGTTCCACGACCACATGCTCGATTTCACCGCGCAGAATGTCTACAAGGGCAATGCGGCAATGATGAATTACTACAGCGCTGTGGATCGCGGCAACGAAGCGATCGAGGACGGCGTCAACCTGCGTTTTCCCAGCGGTTCAGCAATGCCTTGGGGCAACCGCGACTACGACGTGAACCTGCTGATCTCCGATAAGGCCTGGGACGAGAACGGCCAGTTGTGGTTCAACCCGTTCAACACCGACGGCTTTCTCGGGGATCAGATGCTGGTCAACTGGCAGTACCAGCCGAGCCTGAAAGTCCGCGCGCGCAGCTACCGTTTCCGCATTCTCAACGGCTCGGTGTCGCGCTATTTCAAGCTGGCGCTGGTACGGGAAATCAGCGGCAATGGCGGTGAATTTCCGGGGCCTGCCGGTTCTGGGGTTTCCTATAATCGGGTGCCGCTCCACCTGATTGCCAACGACGGCAATATCATGGAACACGCCGTGCCGTTCGACGGCAGCATGGACCTGGATGGTGACGGCGATAAGACCAATAACAATGCGATCCTGCCAACCATGGGCATCGCCGAACGTTTCGACATCATCGTCAACTTCTCGAAAAACGGGATCAAGGTCGGCGACAAACTGTACTTCGTCAACCTGCTGGTGCACGAAGACGGCAAGGGCCCGGAGGAGCCCGCCCCCCTGGCTGACGTGCTGTCCGAGAAGTACAAGGCCGTCATCAAGCAAACCAGCAATGGCCCGAAATGGGACAGGGGCGACCCGCTGGTTGGCAAATTCCTGCAACTGTTGGTTCAGCCCTACAGTGGTCAGGACGTGGCCATGGACCCGGCAGCCTTTGTGCCTGGCGGCAAGACGATGATCCCGTTGCCCATCGATCGCGACAACCCGAACGACCAGGCCAGGCTCAACGTGGCGCGGCATCGGGAGTTCATTTTCGGTCGCTCCGATGGCACCGATGAAGCACCGTGGACGATCAAGACCGATGGCGGCCCCGGCTTTCCCATGGACCCGCGCCGCATCAGTGCCGCACCGCAACTGGCCAGCGGCCCCACGGACGCCGGGTTCTCCGGCGACGGCACCCTCGAAGTGTGGAAAATCAAGAACGGCGGCAATGGCTGGAACCACCCGGTGCATGTGCATTTCGAAGAAGACGTCATTCTCAGTCGCGATGGCAAGGCACCGCCGGAATGGGAAAAATGGGCACGCAAGGACGTCTTTCGTATTGGCGAAGGCGTCGACAGTTCAGTGGATGTCGACGTAGCGCTCCACTTCCGCGAGTTCGCCGGCACCTACATGGAGCACTGCCACAACACTCAGCACGAGGACACGTCGATGCTGCTGCGCTGGGATTCCGAGCATCCGGGGCAGTTCCAGTTGATGCCAACGCCGATACCGGGTTGGGACGGCGTCACCTTCGTCAACTCCGTGGCACTGCCGACTTTCCGCACTGGCGTTGACGGCGATGATAATGAAGGCCCGAACAAAAAACCCGTGGCCAACAATGACAGCGCCACGAGCAGTAACGGCCTGCCAGTGACCATCAGCGTGCTCGCCAACGACACCGACCCGGACGGTAACCTGCCGCTCAAGGTTGTCGGCCTGACCCAGCCGGATTCGGGCCAGGGCTCCGTGAGCACCGACGGCATTCGAGTGTTCTATATGCCACCGGCCATTGTTGCGGCGCCGTTCACTGCGGTGTTTACCTACGAAGCCAGTGACAACCTTGGCGCCGTCTCGGACAAACCGGCGACGGTGTCCGTGGCGGTCAGCGCTGCGGCGGCGGTGAATGAAATGTTGTTGGTCACCCGCGCTTCCGTCAACGTGCGCAGCAACAATCGCTATACCTGGGACGTGACCGGGACGACCTCGCGGGCGGCGGGCAACAGCATCACCGTCAGTGCGTCGACCACGGGCGGCCAGCTCAATCTGGGAACCGCGACGCTCACGCCGAACGGTACGGGTGCACGCTGGAGACTGTCCGTTACCACCACCGGCAACGGCCCGACACCGAGCCCGACCATCACCGTTCGCTCAGCGCTCGGGAAGACCGTTACAGCGCCAATTGCCGTGCATTAAAACGGCCACGCTTTGACGTCTGGTCAGCCACACCGCGTCGCCTGAATCGCCAGCAAGCCGGCTCCTACAGGTTCGATGGTGTGTCAGGTGCATACCGATCCTTGTAGGAGCCAGCTTGCTGGCGATGGGGCTTGCGCGGTGAATCCGATACACCGCCATCGCTGGCAAGCCAGCTCCTACAGGTTCGGTGGTGTGTCAGGTGAATACAGATCCTTGTAGGAGCCGGCTTGCTGGCGATGGGGCTTGCGCGGTGTATCAGATACACCGCCATCGCTGGCAAGCCAGCTCCTACAGGTTCGGTGGTGTGTCAGGTGAATACTGATCCTTGTAGGAGCCGGCTTGCTGGCGATGGGGCTTGCGCGGTGTATCAGATACACCGCCATCGCTGGCAAGCCGGCTCCTACAGGTTCGGTGGTGTGTAGGAGCCGGCTTGCTGGCGATTCAGGCGACGTGGTGTGTCAGCTCAGCGGGGTGTTTTACCACTGATACGTCGCGCTCGCCTGAACGGTGCGCTGTGCGCCATACCAGCACCACGAGTAGGAATAGCACGACGCCACGTACTCTTTGTTGGCCAGGTTGCTGGCGTTCACCGCCAGGCGCAGGTTGTCCTTGAGGCTGTTGATGTGCGGGATGTCGTAGTGCACTGCCGCATCCAGCAGCGTGTAACCCGGCACCTTCAGTGTATTGGCAGTGTCGCCCCAGGAGGAACCGACGTAACGCGCCCCGCCGCCGACACCGAAGCCTTTGGCAACGCCGTCGTGGAAGGTGTAATCCGCCCAGACCGAGGCCGTATGACGCGGCACGCCATAGTTGGTGGTGCCTTTCGCCGGCACTGCCGGGCCGACGGCGATGTCGGTCAGCGGCGCGTAGCTCACGGTGCTGTTGGACTTGGTGATGCGGTTGTCCAGATAAGCGTACGCGGCGGTGATGTCCAGGTTGTCATTCAGGCTGGCCTTGCCTTCGAGTTCGAAACCACGGGAGCGCACTTCACCGCTCTGTTCCTGGCAACGCCCGGTGCCGCACAGGTGCGTCGGATCCGGATCAAGCGTCGGCACGTTGCTTTGGCGCAAGTCGAAGACCGACGCAGTGATAAAGCTGTTGCTGCCCGGTGGCTGGTACTTGATCCCCACTTCGTATTGCTGGCCCTCGGTCGGTTTGAACACCGAACCACCATAGCCGGTGCCCGACTGCGGTTCGAAGGATTCGGCGTAGCTGATGTACGGCGACAGGCCGTTATCGAACAGATAGACCAGCCCCACGCGACCGGTGAACGCCTCGCTGTCCAGAGAGGTTTTGGTCTTGACGTTGTTGCGCAAGTTCATCGAGCTGTTGTTGTTGGTCGCCCAGTCGTAGCGCCCCCCCATCAGCAACACCCACTTGTCCCATTTGATCTGGTCTTGCAGGTACAAGCCCTTCTGCTGGTTACGCTGCGTCGCGTCGGTGGTGAACGCCGGTGTGACGACCGGAACACCATAGACCGGGTCAAAGATATCCAGCGTCGGCCCCGTGCCGAAACCGGACTTGGTATCCGTGCTGGTGTTCTGATAATCGCCACCCAACAGCACCGTGTGTTGCACCGGTCCGGTGTCGAATCTGGCTTGCACCTGGTTATCCAGGGTGTAGGCATCCAGGTCGACGTCTGTGGCAATGGTCGACCGGTTGGAGGTGCGGTAATCGGCGCGCAGGTTGCTGTTGTAGAGGCTGCGATAAACGCCCTCGCTGCGCAGGTAACGCGCGTTCTGACGCAAGGTCCAGACGTCGTTGAGGTGATGTTCGAACAAATAACCGATGGAGAAATACTCGCGGTCACTCTTCTCGAAATCCTTGTCGCCGTCATAGAAATCGACATCGATGTCACGCCCGGTCGGGCTGTGCAACACCGAGCCCCACGCCGGTGTCGAACCGTACGAAGCCGCCTTCGGGTCTTTTTGGAAATGCCCCAACAGCGTCAGCGACGTGTCATCGCTCGGGCGCCAGGTGAATGCCGACGAAATGGACTGACGCTGGGTTTCGGTGTGTTCCAGTTGACCATCAGCCTCGTCGTACAGACCGGCCAGGCGATAGGAGTAAACGCCCTGGTCGTCGAGCGGGCCGCTCAAATCGAAGGTCGTGCGTTTCTTGTCGAAGGTGCCGTACTCGACGCCGATTTCATGGAACGGCGTATCCAGCGGCCGCTTGCTGACCATGTTCACCACACCGCTGGGGCTGGCCTGACCGTACAGCACCGACGACGGCCCGCGCAAAACGTCCACGCGCTCCAGATCAAACGAGTCCTTTTGCGGCGAGGCATCGCGACTGCCCGGCATGCGCAAGCCGTCCAGATACACGGCCGGGGAAAAACCACGGATGGTCATCTGATCCAGTCGCGAGGCGGTAGAGCCACGGGTTTCGGGAATCACGCCGGCGGTGTAACGCAAGATCTGGTTGAGATTCTCCGCGCCCTGGGCCCTCATCTGGTCCTTGGTGACCACGGAAATCGACTGCGGTGTTTCGTTCAGCGCCGTATCGGTCTTGGTCGCCGACAGCGCGCGTGTCGCGACATAACCCGCCACCGGGCCGGTCGGACTTTCACTCGCATACGCGCCGTTGATGTTGGTGGCCTGCAACTCCAGAGAACCTTCGACCGCCTCGGGTGCAGGTTCGATGCGATAACGCGTGGCCGATAGCGCGATGGCGTTGAGGCCGCTGCCCTGGAGCAATTGGGCAAGTGCGTCGCCGGTGCTGAATGGTCCGCTCAGGCCATTGCTGCGTTTACCGCGCGTCAAGGCCGGGTCGAAGGCCAACACCAGGTCCGCCTGCTCGGCCAGGCTGTTCAGCGCCTGACTCAAATCCCCGGCCGGGATCGAAAAACTGCGGACAGCACTGGTGTGTGAACCCGCGACCGGCGATTCGGCAGCCAGCAGCGGCGCCGCGACAAAAGCCATCGCCACTGAAAGCGCCAGTGGGTGCAACGGACGAGCAAAGCGAGACATGAGAAATCCTGCGAAATGGAAGGCGTTACTAACCATGACGGCCATGTCGGAAAAACAGACAATGAATGCGAGCGATTTGCATTAATATTTTTTGAAACCCCGAAACCCTGTAGGAGCGAGCCTGCTCGCGATGGCGGTGGGTCAGGCAGACCGTGTCGCCTGGATCGCCGGCAAGCCGGCTCCTACAGGTTGGGGTGAAACGGTATTGATGCCTTCCTCAACCTTGTAGGAGCTGGCTTGCCAGCGATGGCGGTGGGTCAGGCAGACCGTGTCGCCTGGATCGCCGGCAAGCCGGCTCCTACAGGTTGGGGTGAAACGGTATTGATGCCTTCCTCAACCTTGTAGGAGCTGGCTTGCCAGCGATGGCGGTGGGTCAGGCAGACCGTGTCGCCTGGATCGCCGGCAAGCCGGCTCCTACAGGTTGGGGTGAAACGGTATTGATGCCTTCCTCAACCTTGTAGGAGCTGGCTTGCCAGCGATGGCGGTGGGTCAGGCAGACCGTGTCGCCTGGATCGCCGGCAAGCCGGCTCCTACAGGGTTGGGGGGTTAGAGGGGTTTGATCACCACCAGCAGATCGGTGAAGTGCTCGACCTGGATCGGCAGGTTGTCCGCCAGTGTCGCGAGTGCAGCATCGGTGTCGTCGAGGCGGAACACGCCGGAGACGCGCAGCCCTTGCAGCGCCTGTTCGTCGTAGCGCACCAGGCCCCGTCGGTAACCGGCGAGGGCCTGAAGCACTTCGCTCAAGGGGCGGTCATCGACTTTGAGCAGGCCCCGGGTCCAGGCATCCGGGTGGGCGTTGCCGATAGGTTGCGGTGCTTGCGCCCGGCCCGCTCTGAGGGTGGTTTGCTCGCCCGCCGCAACGTTCACCGCCTCGGCGCCGTTGGCTTTGGCGGCAACGACAGACTCCAGCACACTGACCACGGTCGAACCATCGGCTGCGCGTTTCACCAGATATCGCGTGCCCAGTGCCGTCGCCGTCCCCTGATCAGTGCGCACCACAAACGGACGCCGGGCGTCCTTGGCCACCTCGACCCACATCTCCCCTTCCAACAACTCGATGACGCGCTGCTGGCCGTCGAACTTCACGTCCAGCGCCGAATGACTGTTGAGCTGAATATGGCTGCCGTCCGAAAGCACCACCTCGCGCCGCTCGCCCACGCCGGTACGTTGATCGGCGAGCCAGACCGGCATGTTGTCCAGGCCGATCCAGCCACAGACCAACACACCCAGCAGCGCAATCGCCTGGGCGCCACGGCCCGACACTCTCGGGCCCGGCCGGGCAAAGGCATGCTTGAGGGCAACGCGTGCGGGGGCGGCAGGCAGCTCGTCAAAACCGCCCCACAAAGCCCGCATGCGCTCCAGGGCGAGCGCGTGGCGCGGGTCGGCTTCGCACCAGACATCGAAAGCCACACGTTCGGCGTCGGTAGCCAAATCGTCGTGCAACAACGTCAGCCAGTAAGCCGCCTCAAGGATCATCTGCTCGGAGGGTGGTTGGATGTTCGTCACGACGGCTGTTCCGCCCCGTACAAGGTGTTGTAGCAATGGACGAGCGCACCGGCGACGTAGTTTTTGACCGTGCTGGCGGACACTTTCAGTTCAATCGCGATCTCGCTGTAGGTAAGGCCGTCGAGCCGGCTGAGCAGGAACGCCTCACGGTTCTTGTCTGGCAACCCGGCGAGCATCACGGCGATTTTTTCCAGCGCCTCAAGCGCCACATGGATCGCTTCGGGGTCGGGCATGCCGGCGTCATGCGCCTGGATCGCCAGCGCCTCGAGGTACGCCTGCTCGATCCGCCGGCGTCGGGCCCCATCGATCAACAAGCGCCCCGCCATGGTCGCCAGAAATGCCCGCGGCTCTTTGATGGTGTGAGGCTCGGCGAGGGTGAGCACGCGAATGAACGCGTCATGGGCCAAATCGGCCGCACGTTGCGAACAGCCGAGTTTTTTCCGTAGCCAGCCATGCAACCAGGAATGGTGATCGCTATAGAGGTCGGTGAAGGTCCGCCGACGACGGGCAACGTCGTCATCAGCCACGGAAAAATCGCGCATACGCAAAAATTTCTCAAATAAGAAAGATTACCAGTAGCGCGAACGATGACAGTAAAACCATGGCAGAGCAAGCGACGAAAAGTCGCTGTGATTCAGAACACTGCGCAGCACGCTGAACAGCTATTGCTCCGGCGCAACCATCCGGAACCTGATGTTGATATCGTCGGAAACCACCGTATCCCCCCACTCGCCTTCACCGATTTTGAAGTCGCTGCGCTTGAGCGTCAGCTGGCCATCGAATATGCCGATGGCTTTCTGGGACTTCAGCAGGACCGGCACTTGCACCGTGCGCGTTATTTTCTTGAGGGTGAGATTGCCGGTGATCAAGTAACGGTTGTTGCTCAACGCTTTTACAGCGGTCGATTCAAATGTCGCCTTCGGATAAGCGGCCGTGTCGAACCACGCGGGCTTTTTCAGCTCTTCGTTGGCGTCACTGCTTCCGGCATCGATGCTGTCGAGCTCGATCGTGAGCACCGCGTGGGATGCCGAGGGGTTCGCCGTGTCGAAATCCAGCGTGCCTTCGAACTTGCCGAACGTGCCGTAGACCCGTGAGCTGAACTGTTTGTAGGTGAAAGAGATCGTGCTGGCGGTCTCATTCACCTGTTTGTATTCGATGGCATCGGCGCACGGCAACACGCCGAGCGTGAGCGCGACAAGCACGGCGGCGGAACGCGGGAAACGAAGGTTCATGGGATTCTCCGGCAGGACGCCCTGGTGCAGTGAGGTGCTGCACACAAAGGCCAGCCATAGGTGGACTAAAGCAAAAAATCGCCGTTTGTGCCATGGGTGCACTGACGGCCCGACCACCTGTCGCGCAACCCCGTTACGCGCCGGATGCCTGAGTCATGCAGGTGTTTAATGAGTGTTCCATTCACCGCAACGGGAGACGGGTCATGAAAATCGTCGTCATCGGAGGGACTGGACTGATCGGCAGTCAACTGTGCAAAAACCTGCGGGCACTGGGGCATGAAGCGCTGGCAGCGTCGCCGAGTACCGGCGTCAACGTCATCAGTGGCGAAGGACTGAAGGAAGCCTTGAAAGGCGCAGACGTGGTGGTGGACGTGGCGAACTCGCCCTCATTCGAGGATCACGCGGCGTTGCATTTTTTCGAAACGGCCGGGAAAAACCTGTTCGCGGCGGAGAAAATCGACGGCGTCAAACACCATGTTGCACTGTCGGTGGTCGGCACCGAGCGCATGCTCGAAAGTGGTTACTTCCGGGCGAAAATGGCTCAGGAAAGACTCATCAAACACTCGGGCATTCCCTACACGATCCTGCGCGCCACGCAGTTCTTCGAGTTCATCGGTGCCATTGCCTACTCGGGTCGCGAAGACGGCAACACCATCCACCTGACCCCTGCCGCACTGCAACCGATTGCCTCGCTCGATGTCGCCAAGGCCCTGACCGATATTGCCTTGAAAGCGCCAGACAACCAGACCCTGGAAGTCGCCGGGCCGGATCGCAGGCCAATCGTTGAATTCGTGAGCCAATACCTGCAGCACATCAAAGACCCGCGCGAGGTCGTCGCGGATGACACGGTTCCTTACTTCGGTGCGCCCATCAACGATCAGTCACTGACGCCGGGAGCGAATCCAATCGTGGGCGCGACACGTTTTGAACATTGGCTGAAGAGCACATTGGCGCCCAATTGACGCTTATCGATGTTGCCCGGGCCGGCGGCCGGTTCGACTCGCCTGGCGAAGTCGAACCGGTCGTGCGGTGCATCACTCGGTGATGACGTTCAACGTCACGTCGATGTTGCCGCGAGTGGCTTTGGAGTACGGGCAGATCTCATGGGCGCCATGCGCCAGTTTCGTTGCGACCTCGTTCGACAGGCCCGGTACGCGCAGGGTCAATCGCCCCTGGATGAAATACGCCTGGCCGGTCTGGCCCAAATCAACTTCGATGTCTACCGCCGTGTCGGCCGGCAGTGTCACGTTCAGCTCCTTGGCCACCAGGCCGACGGCGGCGCTATAGCAGGCCGACCAGGCGCCGGAGAACAATTGCTCGGCGGTCGGGTGCGGCAGAATGTTCGAAAACTGGTGCGCCGGTTTTGCGCTGCCGGGCGAGGACAGCACGATGTCGAGGTTGCCGTTGTGGCCGCGCGACGTGTTGCCGGCTGCGCTAGGGGTGGTGTGGGTTTTGCCGGTGGCCAGGACTTTTTCGATCTTGCTCATGATGAATGCTCTCAATTAGGGATTTGTTTTTCGCGTGCGCTTTTATCGCACGCGATGTTTTGACAATAATTAAACGGTGAGGACGTTCAGTGCCACATCAATATTGCCGCGTGTTGCTTTCGAGTATGGGCAGATCTGATCAGCGGTGTGCGCCAGCGTGGTGGCGATGTCGTGTGGCAGGCCAGGTACGCGCAGAGTCAAACGAGCCTGAAGGAAGTAGGCCGGGCCGGTTTGCCCCAGATCGACTTCGATGTCGACGGAGAAGTCCGCTGGCAGCACCACGTTCAAATCATTGGCCACCAGACCGACGGCTGCGGTGTAGCACGCCGACCATGCACCGGCGAACAGTTGCTCGGCAGCCGGGTGCGGCTGGGTGCCGGCAAACACATGAGCAGGTTTGGCGCTGCCGGGTGTCGACAGGGTGATGTCGAGGCTGCCGTTGTGGCCGCCGGAGGTGTTGCCGGCAGCGCTGGCGGTGGTGTGGGTTTTGCCGGTGGCCAGGACTTTTTCGATCTTGCTCATGGGGTGAATCCTCGATATTGCGATAGGTTTGATTTAGTGTCGCATTCGATTGTGTCGCATGCGATGGATGAATATTCACGCAGATGCCGGTGGGTGTCAATAGGTGGTTAGCGAGTTCTGCGACGAGCGGTATAAACCGTGAGGCCGCCATCGCCAGCAAGCCGGCTCCTACAAGGATCGGGTTTACACGCGGACACTGTAGGAGCCGGCTTGCCGGCGATGGCGCCCTCAAGATCAACGCAACTTCCAGCCAAAAAAAATGGGCCACCCTGCAACGGATGACCCATCTCTCAAACCCCAAATGTTTACGCCGCCCCACTCCCCTGCCGCTGCCACGCCCGCGTCAACAAACCGATGACCTCGGCATCCGCAGTCTGGGAAAAATCCACGTACCAATGCCCGATCGACATAAACCAATCAGCAGTGATCGGGCACACCAACTCGTCCACCTCACCGCGCAGCGCCTCCGCCGTTTCAACCGGCGCCACCGGCACCGCGACGACAATGCGCGCCGGCACCTGTGCGTGCACCGCGTGAATCGCCGCCCTCATCGAAGCGCCCGTCGCCAGGCCATCGTCAATCAGAATCACCACCTGATCCTTGAGCTGCACCGGCGCACGCGTTCCGCGATACACCTGCTCACGCCGCAGCAGTTCGCGTGTTTCCCGTGCGACCACGGCAGCGAACGTTGCCTGATCAATCGGGTGTGCCCGCAGCGTATGCTCATTGAGGATTTGAATACCGCCGCTGGCAATCGCGCCCATCGCCAGCTCCTGATGGGTCGGAACGCCCAGTTTGCGCACCAGCATCAGGTCGAGGCGAACGTCCAGCGCGGTCGCCACTTCATACGCCACCGGCACACCGCCACGGGGCAAGGCGAGGACGATGACATCGGGGCGATGCGCGTACTTGAGCAACGGCGCCACCAGCCGCCGACCGGCATCGGCGCGGTCTTGCAGAATGGTTGTCGATGAAGGACTCATGTGGAAAACCTCCCCAGGCGATCAAGCCTGTCGGTTTACATCACCGTCACTCTGGATTGTCAGTCCGAAGGTGGACGACAGCAAGCCCGCCGGCCTACACCGACGACTCGACTTTCTGGAGCAACTTTTGACGCAAAAAAAAAGAGCCACCCTGTTACGGGTGGCCCTCTTTTTAAACCGGAGGTGTCCGGAAAGTTCAGCGAACGTTACAACTTAGCAAGCACTCGCAACAGCCCGTTGCGGCACCACATCGTCGTTCTGTTTTATCACTCGTTGAGTCAATGCCAGCATTGCCAGGAAACCCAGTGCAATCAACAGCGGATACGCCATCAACAGTTCAGAGAGTGAATACTTCCAGGCCAACGGGCGTCCGACACCCAGCAGGGCCGCATACATCCAGGACACCGCCGACAGCGAGCCGCAGAACAGCGCCAGCATCCGAGCGCTAAACTCGAGCTTGAGCAGCGATCCGGCCTTCTGCATAGCCGGCAACACCAGGCGATGCAACAAGATGCCGTTGTACGTCAGCAACATGACAATGATCACTTTGGCTTGAAGTTTCGGGTTCATGAAGTACTCGACTCCCTTCTCCAGGTAATCAATACCCACAATTGCAATACCGGTGACCCACAAAGCAATCAATGCAACAACGACAGACGTCTGGAGACTTTCCAGATGCGCATTATCGTGCTCCGACAACACCTTGCCCTTCAACAAGTTCTTAACCATGGCTATATCACTGGTCAACACCAAACCAATGGCAACACAACAGGCGACCAAGTGAGCATAAACAACACCCAACCGCACAAATTCCATACATTCTTTGTTTTCGACCAGACTCATAATTGTATTTATAGACACGGTACTTCTCCAACTGATTATACAGTGCGAATCATTAGTTCAGCGGGGCTCTAATCGAGTTGCAGGCCCTACGAGATCCGACTGATAAAAGACAAGCCAAATCAGTGATTTGGCGCGGCTGAACCGATTAATTTGCCCGGCAAATCAAGTTCGGCTATTTGTTGGCTCCTGAATTTCAGGTAAAAAAATCCTCATTTGCATTCAATGCATATGAGGTTCGGGATCCACTTCTCTTTCTGCAGCTGCAGGGGCAGGTCATGGCGACGTGCTGAAGTATCAGAGGGCATTAAAGCAAAAATGTTCATTTTTCGTGCAAACCACCGACAAACGGTTAGTTCAGAAGAAACAACTCGCCTCGATGGATAATACCCAACTTCCCTGAAAGCCACGTGATAACTGGCCTGGTAAATTACTTGAAGCCTTAGATTCGTCTATTGGATCCATTAGTTGTTACCTCACTAACGATATCTGCAATAGAGACCAACTCGCATTCAGGGCCCCACCAACTAAAACAGTCATACTTATTAGGGCCAGGATTGAAATAAGGGATCCAATCTACACCAAGCGTTCAATCTTCTGATGTTGCCACACTAGTTTGTAATACAACGTCTGCAATATCAGCATCCCCAAATACGCCACCGGAAACGCCATCCACACACCCTGCAACCCGAATTGCCCGTCCAGCACATACGCCATCGGCAACTGCACGCCAAGCACGCACACAATCGAAATCGCCATCGGCACCAACACCGTGCCGCTGGCCCGCATGATCCCGCCGACAATCGCCTGAAAGCCAAACACCAACAGGCTCCAGAGCATGATGTGCAACAAGTGCTCGGCCTTCGCCCGAGTCAAATCGTCCGTCAGAAACAACCCCAGCAACCAGTGCGACAACAGGTAACCCAACACCACCAAACCACCGGTCAGGCACACATTGATCAACAACCCCGTGCGCAGAATCGGCCCCATCCGCTCAATGCGCCCTGCCCCAATCGCCTGCGCCCCAAGAATCGACGCCGTGATCGCAATCGACAACGCCGGAAACTGCACATAATTGACGATCTGCGTCACCGCCCCATACGCCGCCGTCGCCTGCGAACCGTGCTGATTCACCAACGCCAGAATCACCAACTCCGACACCGACAACACCACCCTCTGCAACCCGGTCGGCAAGCCAATGCGCAACACCTTGCCGAGAATCACCCGATCCAGGCGCATCGCCGCAAACATCTCCCGATCCGGCGCCAACGGATGCTCCCGCCGAATCAACCGCCACGCCAACCACCCCATCGCCGACAAATTCCCCGCCAACCCCGCATACGCCGCACTCTGAATCCCCAACATCGGCAACCCGAACCAACCGCGAATCAACGCCGGCGTCAGCGCCAACCCGATGCAGGTCGACACCACCAATGCGATCAGCGGCGACACCGTATCGCTCACCCCGCGCAGGAGTTGGGTGAACAGGACGTAGACCAACAGCGACGGCATGATCCACATCATCACGTGGGCGTAGGACACGGCGTCGTCCAGCACGTCGGCCGGAGTGCCCAAACCTTGCAAGGCTGGTCTTGCGAATACGCTGCCCAGCACCGCCGCTGTCAGGCCGATGATTGCGCCCAACAGCAACGTGGTAGCGGCGATGGTTTTCACCAAGTGCGGTTCCCGTGCGCCCCAGGCTTGGCCGATGAGCACGCTCGCACCCGCACCGAGGCCGATGACCAGGGCGATGAAGAAGAAGACGATGGGGAACATGCCGGAGACGGCGGCCAGGGCTTGGGTGCCGAGCATTTGGCCGATGTAGATGCTGTTGACGGTGCCCGACATGGATTGGAGGAAATTGGAG
>NZ_JAGYFZ010000114.1:0-17941 GCF_019946675.1 Pseudomonas sp. BF-B-15 | reverse complement strand
GTGTTGGCTGATACACCGCAATCGCCAGCAAGCCGGCTCCTACAGGGGGGCGGTGGGTTCAGAATTTCAGGGCGGCCGCCTTGGCCGTCACTTCTACCCCTTGCTGCCCGCTCGGGCTGATCAGTTGTACCTGAATTTTCTGGGTCGCCGGGAACGTGTTGAAAAGGTTTGCCAGATCCAGGGTTTTCAGTGCGCCCGGCGTTGCGCAGGTGAACTGGTAGTGAGCGTGGATTTCGCTGTGGTCGTGGTGATGCTCGTCTTTGGCATCGTCGTCATGATCATCATCGGCATCCGGCTTGTCACCGAACAGCGGGCTTTCCAGTTCCTGAGTCGCGACCACGCAACCCGCCGCTTTCGGCAGGTTGAACAGGGCCAGCGGTTTTTCAAGTTGCGCACGGGCGGCGGCGACTTTGGCTTTGTCGGCATCGGTGGCGGCCGCGTGTTCGAAACCCACCAGGTTCATCGCCGGGCTTTCCAGCTCCAGCTCCAGGGTCTGACCGTCCAGCGCTGCGTTCAGGCGACCGACACCATGCTCGTGGGCACCGAGGCTGCCATGTTCATGGTCGTGATCATGCTCATCGGCGGCATGGGCGATGGCCAGCGGCAACAGGGCAAACGGCAAAGCGAGCAGCAGACGGCGCATGGCGGGTCTCCGAAAAGTAAAATGAAGAATTTGTTATGTAATCTTATAACGTAAGTGCGAGGAGTTTGACCGGCTACTTGGCGTTGCACAAGTCCCATGGGAGCATGCAGGTCAGAAATGTGCGGGAGCGAAACCATGTTGCGTATACGCGGAAGCATCGGCGACTGGCCGGTGGATTTGACCCTGGAGATGGACGACGCTGACTGGGCGCGGCTCGGCGCGCAGGTGCAGGTGGTCAAGCCAGAGGTCAGTGCAGCGCCGGCCAAACCGGTGAATCAGGATGATGCGCAGTGGCAGGTCGCAAAGGATCTGCTGCGCAAGGCCGGGCAACTGAGCGGGCCGGATTTGCTGGAGCAACTGGAAGGTTTGACTGGCAGTGCAGCGTCGGGCAAGCGTCTGCTGGTGCGGTTGCGGCATAGCGCGGAGGTGAAGGTGGAGAGTGGCGGTGATACGCCGCTGTATCGCTGGCTGTAGAAATGCGTTGTTTGTGCGGCCGCCATCGCCGGCAAGCCGGCTCCTACAGGTTCGTGCAAATCCTGTAGGAGCCAGCTTGCTGGCGATGAACGATAACGCGGTCTATCAGTACAACGCGGCAAACAACTTGCGGCGATACGTTGTCACCAGCGGGTGATCATTGCCCAGCAATTCGAACACTTGCAGCAACGTCTTGTGCGGCAAGCCTTCGCTGTAGCTGCGGTTGCGCACGAACAGCTTGAGCAACGCATCCAGCGCCGCATCGTACTGCTGACGGGCCAGTTGCTGGATCGCCAGTTGATACACCGCTTCATCGTCCTGCGGATTCTTCGCCAGGCGCGCCTTCAAGTCGGCGGCATCCGGCAAGTCCTTGGCCTGGCCGAGAAACTGGATCTGCGCTTTTGCACCGGCCAATGCGGCCTTGTGTTCATCGCTTTTCACCGCGTCGAGCACGGTTTGCGCTTCACCCAGCTCACCCCGTTCAGTCAGGCAGCGGGCATACAGAATCAGCGCTTTGGCATTGGTGTTGTCTTCGCCCAGCAGCACTTTGAGAATGGCTTCTGCGTCAGCGAAACGGCTCTCGTCAAACAGCGCCTGAGCCTGTTCGAACGGATCGGCCGCCGCCGGTGGCGGCATTTGTACGTGAGGCTCCAGCATGGCGCGAACGGCGGATTCCGGCTGCGCCCCGGCAAAACCGTCCACCGGCTGGCCATCCTTGAACAACACCACGGTCGGCAAGCTGCGGATGCCGAAGCGAGCGACGATGTCTTGTTCCAGATCGCAGTTGACCTTGGCCAGCAGCAACTCGCCCTGATAGCTCTCGGCGATGGTCTGCAGCATCGGCATCAGCACTTTGCACGGCGCGCACCATTCGGCCCAGAAATCCACCAGCACCGGTTTGTGGAAAGAGTTCTCGATCACCGACTGGTCGAAATCGGCAGTCGTGGCGTCGAAGATGTACGGCGTTTGCTGACTCATGGGGGATCTCGTAAAAGCGTGAATGGGGCAACTATACGGCTTGGCGGGGGGTAGCTGAAAGTGTGCGCAGTCTGACAGATGGCCTTCGCGGGCAAGCCTCGCTCCTACAGGTCCGCGTCGTTATTAAGAGCGGCACTAAACCTGTAGGAGCGAGGCTTGCCCGCGAAGCTTTTAAGCGCGCCGCGCGTGATACAGGCTCACATACCGAAACTCTTCAGGCTCGGCCAGATCCGGCAAGGTCATCGCTTCGAGCATTTCGATGCGTTGATACAACGGATGACGAAAATCCCTCACCCGCGAATCCGCCACCAGCGCTTCCCGGCCGCGACTCAAAAACTCATCGAGCAGCGGCAGATTCTCCCGGTCGTACAGCACGTCGGCCACCAGGATCAGATCAAAGCGATCCGCCTCGGCGAAAAAGTCCGTCGAGTAACTCAGCTCCACTTCATTGAGTTCGGCATTCGCCCGACAGGCGGCAATCGCCAGCGGGTCCAGGTCACACGCCACCACTTCCAGCGCCCCGGCCTTCACCGCGGCAATCCCCGCGACGCCGGAACCGGCACCAAAATCCAGCACGCGTTTGCCTTTGACCCACTCGGGGAATTCAGCGAGGTAGCGGGCCATCGACAACCCGCTGGCCCAGCAGAAACTCCAGTACGGCGGTTCATGCAGAATCCGCCGGGTTTCTTCCGGGCTGAAGGCGCGGTCCATGTTGTCGCCGTCGATCAGCCAGAGTTTCAGGGCGGTATCGGGCAAGGCGACCGGTACAAGTTGTGCATCGCCCAGTAACTCCCCCAACGCCTGTTGCAGGTCGAGCGGTGCAATCATGGCGCTTTGACGAATTGCAGTTGACCCAGGGCCTGGGTAGTCGGCTGGGTGATGACTTGCGACGGCAGGTGCAAAATCAGCTGGCCGGACTGGCTGGCGCGGCCTCGCAGTTCCACGCGGGCACCGGCCGGAAACGAATCCGGGTTGAAGCGCAGGTGAAACGGCAATACCTGATTGGTGCCGATCAGGCTGGAGCTGGCGAGCAATTGTTGCGGGCGATCCTTGTCATCGATCACCAGCAGCGCCAATTCGACTTCGGCACCGGCCGGCACGCCTTGCAGGGTGCCGCTCAATTCACGCTGATAAGCGGGCAACGGACCGAGGTTGGCGGACTCGCGGGCTTTTTTCTGCGCCGCCTGTGGAGCGGGGCCGGGCGTTGGCGGCTGGGGCTTGGGTGCATCGCTGCTGCAGGCCACCAACAGGCTGAAAAGGCTGAGCAATACGAGCGGTCTGAGTGACATTTGCGGCTCCAGCAAGGTGAAATCCATGGATCATTCTCTATAGCCAGTCTGTATACCGCAAACCCTATGGCTTGTCTTGCCACCGGGATGCGCTACCATGGCCCTCCCTTTTTTTGTTGCCTGCCACCATGCACTGTCCCTTCTGCGGTGCCAACGACACCAAGGTCATCGACTCGCGTCTGGTCGCCGAGGGCGAACAGGTGCGCCGCCGGCGCGAATGCCTGGCCTGCGGCGAGCGTTTCACGACGTTCGAAACCGCTGAACTGGTGTTGCCGCGCCTGATCAAAACCGACGGCAGCCGCCAGCCGTTCGACGAAGAAAAACTCCGCGCCGGCATGCAGCGTGCGCTGGAGAAGCGCCCGGTGAGTGTCGAGCGCCTCGAATCGTCGCTGGTGCACATCAAACACAAGCTGCGCGCCACCGGCGAGCGCGAGGTCAAGTCCCTCGTGGTCGGTGAACTGGTGATGGCCGAGCTGCAAAAGCTCGATGAAGTCGCCTACATTCGTTTCGCCTCCGTGTATCGGCGCTTCCAGGACCTCAACGAGTTCCGCGAAGAGATCGATCGCCTGGCCCGTGAGCCGGTGAAAGAATGACCACCTCCACAGAGCTTGCCATCCTCGACGCCCATTACATGGCGCGCGCCCTGGAACTGGCGCGCAAAGGCCATTACACGACGCATCCCAACCCGCGTGTTGGCTGCGTGATCGTGAAGGACGGGCAGATTGTCGGCGAAGGCTGGCACGAGCGCACCGGCGAACCCCACGCCGAAGTCCACGCGCTGCGCGCTGCGGGCGACAAGGCCCGTGGAGCCACCGCTTACGTGACCCTCGAACCGTGCAGCCACCACGGCCGCACGCCGCCTTGCGCCGATGCGCTGGTGAATGCCGGCCTCGCACGCGTCGTCGCGGCGATGCAGGACCCGAACCCGTCGGTGGCCGGTCGTGGCATGCAGCGCCTGGCTCAGGCCGGCATTGCCATCGAAAGCGGTGTGCTGGAAGGCGAGGCACGCAAGCTCAATCAAGGCTTCCTTAAACGCATGGAACATGGCTTGCCGTTCGTGCGGGTCAAGTTGGCCATGAGCCTCGACGGTCGCACAGCGATGGAAAGCGGCGAAAGCCAATGGATCACCGGCCCGGCCGCACGTTCGGCGGTTCAACGCCTGCGCGCCCAGGCCAGCGTGGTGCTGACCGGCGCCGACACGGTGCTGGCGGATAACGCCCGTTTGACCGTGCGCGCTGACGAGTTGGGGCTGGACGCCGAGCAAACCGCATTGGCAATGAGCCGTCCGCCGCTGCGCGTTTTAATCGATGGCCGTCTGCGCGTGCCGCTCGATGCGCCATTCTTCAAGGCCGGCCCGGCGCTGGTCGCCACCTGCATGGCGATTGAAGAACAATACGCCAACGGCCCGGAATGCCTGATCGTGGCCGGCGACGATGGCTTGGTTGACCTGCGCAAGTTGCTGGTCGAACTGGCCAATCGCGGCGTCAACGAAGTGCTGGTCGAGGCCGGTCCGCGTCTGGCCGGGGCCTTTGCCCAGCAAGGTCTGGTGGACGAATTCCAGATTTTCATCGCCGGCAAGTTCCTTGGCTCTTCGGCCCGACCATTGCTCGACTGGCCACTGGCACAGATGAAAGACGCGCCCGAGCTCAAAATCACTGAAATCCGCGCGGTTGGCGATGACTGGCGAGTCATTGCCATTCCTGCGCCATCGGCGAGCGTATAATTCCGGGCCTGCGCCACGCGACGGCCCTGTTCTCGAGGAGGACTTCATGTTTACCGGCATCATCGAATCCATCGGCAGTATTCGTGCATTGACCCCAAAAGGCGGAGATGTGCGGGTCCATGTAGAAACCGGCAAGCTCGATCTGAGCGACGTCAAACTGGGCGACAGCATCGCGGTCAACGGCGTGTGCCTGACGGCCGTTGAGCTGCCAGGCAACGGCTTTGCCGCGGACGTCAGTCGCGAAACCCTCGACTGCACCGCCATGAACGACCTGAAAAGCGGCAGCCCGGTCAATCTGGAAAAAGCCCTGACCCCGACCACTCGCCTCGGCGGGCACCTGGTCAGCGGTCATGTCGATGGCGTGGGCGAAGTGGTTGCCCGCACCGAGAACGCACGTGCCGTGGAATTCCGCATCCGTGCACCGAAAGAACTGGCCAAGTACATCGCCCACAAAGGCTCGATCACCGTCGACGGCACCAGCCTGACCGTGAACGCGGTCGATGGCGCCGAGTTCCTGCTGACGATCATTCCGCACACCCTGAGCGAAACCATCATGGCGTCGTACCAGCCGGGTCGCCGGGTGAATCTGGAAGTGGACTTGCTGGCCCGTTACCTGGAGCGCCTGTTGCTGGGTGACAAGGCCGCCGAGCCGACTTCCAGTAACATTACCGAAAGCTTTCTGGCCGCCAACGGCTACCTCAAATCCTGACCCAAGGGGGTGCCTTGTGGCGCTCAATAGCATCGAAGAACTGGTTGAAGACATCCGCCAAGGCAAGATGGTCATCCTCATGGATGACGAAGACCGCGAGAACGAAGGCGACCTGATCATGGCCGCCGAGTGCTGCCAGGCCGAACACATCAATTTCATGGCCAAGCACGCCCGTGGCCTGATCTGCATGCCGATGAGCCGCGAGCGCTGCGAAACGCTGAAGCTGCCGTTGATGGCGCCACGCAACGGTTCCGGTTTCGGCACCAAGTTCACCGTGTCCATCGAAGCCGCCACCGGCGTGACCACCGGCATCTCCGCCGCCGACCGTGCGCGCACCGTGCAGGCCGCTGCCGCGAAAGACGCCAAGGCTGAAAACATCGTCAGCCCCGGCCACATCTTCCCGCTGATGGCCCAGGCCGGTGGCACCCTGGCTCGCGCCGGCCACACTGAAGCCGCCTGCGACCTCGCGCGCATGGCCGGTTTCGAGCCGAGCGGCGTGATCTGCGAAGTGATGAACGACGACGGCACCATGTCCCGTCGCGCCGAACTGGAAGCTTTCGCCGCCGAGCACAACATCAAGATCGGCACCATCGCCGACCTGATTCACTACCGGATGATCCACGAACGTACCGTTCAGCGGATTGCCGAGCAGCCACTGGACAGCGAACTGGGCCAATTCAACCTGGTGACCTATCGTGATTCCGTGGAAGGCGACGTGCACATGGCACTGACCCTGGGCACCGTGTGCGCCGAAGAACCGACCCTGGTTCGCGTGCACAACATGGACCCGCTGCGCGACCTGTTGATGGTCAAGCAGCCTGGCCGCTGGAGCCTGCGCGCCGCCATGGCCGCGGTTGCCGAGGCTGGCAGCGGCGTGGTGCTGTTGCTCGGTCACCCGCTCGATGGCGACGTGTTGCTGGCGCACATCCGCGAAACCGCCGATCACGCAGCCGTGAAAAAACCGACCACCTACAGCATCGTCGGTGCCGGTTCGCAGATCCTTCGGGACCTGGGCGTGCGCAAAATGCGCCTGATGTCTGCGCCAATGAAATTTAATGCGATATCCGGTTTCGATCTGGAAGTTGTAGAATACGTGCCCTCCGAATAATGACCGGTTGTTCCCGGCCCTGTATTCGCGGTTCAAATATCACTGAGGGACGCGTAGAAGACGCGTCCCGGCTCTTTAAGAGAACTAACGAATGACCCTGAAGACCATCGAAGGTACCTTCATCGCCCCTAAAGGCCGCTACGCTTTGGTAGTGGGCCGTTTCAACAGCTTCGTTGTTGAAAGCCTGGTCAGCGGTGCAGTTGATGCCCTGGTTCGCCATGGCGTGAGCGAAAGCGACATCACCATCATCCGCGCACCTGGCGCCTTCGAAATCCCGCTGGTTGCGCAGAAAGTCGCTCAGAAGGGCGAGTTCGCAGCCATCATCGCTCTGGGCGCGGTCATTCGTGGCGGTACTCCGCACTTCGAATACGTGGCGGGCGAATGCACCAAGGGCCTGGCCCAGGTGTCCATGGAGTTCGGCGTTCCGGTTGCCTTCGGCGTCCTGACCGTTGATTCCATCGAGCAAGCCATCGAACGTTCCGGCACCAAGGCCGGTAACAAAGGTGCCGAAGCTGCCCTGTCCGCTCTGGAAATGGTCAGCCTGCTGGCGCAGTTGGAGGCCAAGTGATTAGCGACGAAAGCGATCGTTTCAACCCGCGCGATCCAAAGCCTGCGGATGCCGGCAAGCCATCGAAAAGCGTCAAGCGTCGCGAAGCCCGTCAGCTCGCGACTCAGGCGCTGTACCAATGGCACATGGCCAGGCAATCGCTGAACGAGATCGAAGCGCAGTTCCGGGTCGATAACGATTTCAGCGATGTCGACGGCGCCTACTTCCGTGAAATCCTGCATGGGGTTCCCGCGCAGAAAGACCGTATCGACGCCGCACTGACACCTTGCCTGGACCTGACCATCGAAGAGCTGGACCCGGTTGAACTGGCGGTATTGCGCCTGTCCACCTGGGAACTGCTCGAGCGTGTCGACGTGCCTTACCGCGTTGTGATCAACGAAGGTATCGAATTGGCGAAAGTCTTCGGTTCCACCGACGGCCACAAGTTCGTCAACGGTGTACTCGACAAGCTGGCCCCGCGTCTGCGTGAAGCTGAAGTGAAGGCGTTCAAGCGCTGATTGGCGCTTGAACTCTTTGTCTCAGCCATGGGCGAGTTTGAGCTGATCCGCAATTTCTTCGCCGCCGCGCCTTGTGCGCAGGGCGGCGAAGGCGTTGCCCTGGGGATCGGCGATGACTGCGCCTTGCTTGCTGTTCCCCCCGGGGAGCAGCTGGCGATTTCCACCGACACGCTCGTGGCCGGTGTGCATTTCGCAGACCCCTGCGACCCGTTTCTGCTCGGTCAGCGTTCGCTGGCCGTGGCTGTCAGCGATCTGGCGGCCATGGGCGCCACTCCCGTTGCCTTTACCCTTGCCCTGACCTTGCCGACGGTAACCGCCGATTGGCTGGACGCCTATGCCCGTGGTTTGAACCGCATGGCGCAGAACTGCGGCGTTGCGCTGGTGGGGGGCGACACTACCCGTGGGCCGCTGAGCCTGACCATGACCGTGTTCGGGCGTGTGCCAAGTGGTTTGGCGTTGACCCGCAGCGGTGCGCAACCAGGCGACCTGCTGTGTGTCGGCGGTGAGCTGGGCAACGCCGCCGGTGCCTTGCCGCTGGTGCTCGGTCAGCGCACGGCTGAAGCCGCCATCGCCGATCCGCTGCTGGCGCATTACTGGTCGCCGCAGCCGCAACTCGCGCTGGGCCAGGCGTTGCGCGGTAAAGCCACTTCGGCGCTGGACATCTCCGATGGCTTGCTCGCCGACTGCGGGCACATCGCGCTCGCGTCGAGGGTCGGCATTCAGGTTGAGCGGGACCGCTTGCCGCTGTCGAAGGCCCTAGTGGCCTTCCTCGGTCAATCGGGCGCCGAACACGCCGCCCAGAGCGGTGGTGACGATTACGTACTGGCCTTCACCTTACCGTCCGTCGAGTTGCCGGGGTTGCTGGCAGATGGCTGGCCAATCCATGTGATCGGGCGCGTGGTCACGGGGCAGGGCGTTGTGCTGCTGGATGCCGCCGGACAAGACATCACCCCGCAAGCACGGGGCTATCAACATTTTCGGGAGACACCGTGACAGATCATCCCAAACAGGTTCCGGCGGAATTCGTACCGCCGTCGGTCTGGCGCAATCCCTGGCATTTCCTGGCGTTCGGCTTCGGTTCGGGCACCTTGCCAAAGGCACCGGGCACCTGGGGTTCGTTAGTTGCGCTACCCTTTATTCCGTTGTGGCAGATGCTGCCCGACTGGGGTTACTGGCTGATGCTGGGCATCACCATGCTGTTCGGCTTCTGGCTGTGCGGCAAAGTGGCCGACGATCTGCGGGTGCACGACCACGAAGGCATCGTCTGGGACGAAATGGTCGGGATGTGGATCACCCTGTGGCTGGTGCCGGAAGGCTGGTACTGGTTGCTCGCGGGTTTTCTGGTGTTCCGCTTCTTCGACATCCTCAAGCCGTGGCCGATTCACTGGATTGACCGGCATGTGCACGGCGGTGTCGGGATCATGCTCGACGACGTATTGGCCGGGGTGTTCGCGTGGCTGGCGATGCAGGGGCTGGTATGGATTTTCGCCTGAGTGGCGGAACAGGGAACTAGGATGGCTCGACGCTGGTTGGCTGTGATGGGTTTCGCACTGTTTGCTTCGCTCGCCCAGGCGGGGGAGGCAGTGACAACGCCATCGGTGATTCATCTGGCCAGCGAAGACTGGGAAGACTACACCGCCGCCGATGGTCATGGCCTGGGTTGGGACGTGTTGCGCGAAGTCTTCGAACCGGTCGGCGTCAAACTGGACATCAGGACCGAACCCTACATTCGCGCCATCGGCCTGGCGCAGCGTGGCGAAGTGGACGCCTGTGTCGGTGGTTATCGGGATGACGTCAGCGACTTGCTGTATCCGCGCTGGAATTACGACACCGATCACATCTACGCCCTGGGGCTGGCCAGCAATCCGGTGCCGACGCCGCAGACGCTGGGCAACTACCGGCTGGCCTGGGTCCGGGGTTACAGCTTCCAGAACTACCTGCCCAACGTACGTCGCTATAACGAGGTGATGCGGCGCACCGGCATTCTGTCGATGCTGACCCACAACCGTGCCGACTACTACATCGACGCGCTGACCGAGGTGGATTACGTGCTCCGCTGGACCAAGGATCCGTCCCAGTTCCGGCGCACGCACATCGCGGAATTGCCGCTGTACCTGTGCTTTGCCAATACGCCCAAGGCACGAAAACTGATGGCGCTGTTCGACCAGCGAATGGACGTGCTGGTCAAAAACGGCCAGTTGAAACCGATTTTCGAACGCTGGAAACAGCCGTATCCGTTCGACCCGAATTGAACACGGCCTTTGTAGGAGCCGGCTTGCCGGCGATGGCGTCCGTCCAGTCACTAAATTAATCGTCTGACCCACCGCTATCGCCGGCAAGCCGGCTCCTACAGGTTCTGATGCGGGGCTGTGATCAAACTTTTAGATCGTTATGCTCCATAATTCAGCCTAAGCGTCTGTAGGAACCTGCTGTTACAATGCCGCGTCTGCGAATCTCCAGTACTTATTGATCAGGAGCACACCGGTGCCTGTCGTTTTTGTCGCCGCTTCCAAGCTGCCAACGCCTTTTGCGCAATTCACCATGCATGGCTTTCTCGATGAAGAGAACGGGCGCGAGCACGTTGTACTGAGCCTCGGTGAGTTCGACGACGGTGCCCCGGTACTCGGCCGCTTGCACTCTGAATGCCTGACCGGCGATGCCTTGTTCAGCCAGCGCTGCGACTGCGGCTCGCAACTCGAGGCTGCCTTGCAGGCCATCGCCCGCGAAGGCCGTGGCGTATTGCTGTATTTGCGTCAGGAAGGCCGTGGCATTGGCCTGCTGAACAAAATCCGCGCCTATGAATTGCAGGACGGCGGCGCCGACACCGTTGAAGCCAACGAGCGTCTGGGCTTCGCCGCCGATCAGCGCGACTACGCCATGTGCCTGCCGATGCTTGAGCACCTGGGGGTGAAATCCCTGCGCCTGATGACCAACAACCCGCGCAAGGTCAAAGCCTTGACCGACATGGGTATCGTCGTCGCCGAGCGCGTGCCGCTGCACACTGGCCACAATCCGCACAACAAACTCTACCTGGCCACCAAGGCCAGCAAGCTCGACCACATGATGGGCAACGAGCATCAGGGTGAGGTAGACCGGGCGTGACCCGCGGTCAAGTGCGGCGCCGACTGTCCGTCAGCTGGTGGCAATACCTGGCGCTGGCCCTGCTGCCGCTGTTCGTGATCAACGGCGTGTTTGGCCAGGGCGAGGCGATCCTGCCGGTGCTGGCGATGCCGCTGTTCATCGCCGGTGTGGCCTCGATGTTTGTCAGCCTGAAGTTTTTCGGTGGCTACAAACACGCACTGATCGCCACCCAGAAAGCCCTCGATACCCCTGAAGAGCCCGCCGCGTGGATTGTCCTGGCTGCCAAGCGCCGTACTGCGTTTCTGGCCGCCGGTTTACCGGCCTGGATCGGTGCGTTGGCCGTATTCGTCGGTCTTGAAGCGGTGCCGTTGGTGCTGTTGGCGCTGTCGACCACCGTGCTGTTCTACCTCTACCGTATTCCGCGTCAACTCGGCTGATGCGCCGCATCGGGCTGGCGGTTTTGCTGCTGGTCGTCAGCAGCCTGACCTCTGCGGTCGAGCGCGTCGTCAGCCTTGCGCCGTCTCTCTCTGAAATCGTGGTTGAGCTGGGTTCGGCTGATCTTCTGGTCGGCGTACTGGATGCCGGTGATCGTCCTGCTGAACTCAAAGACCTGCCTTCCGTTGGCCGCTACGGCCAGTTGGACATGGAGCGGTTGCTCAGTCTCAAACCCGATTTGTTGCTGCTCTGGCCCGGCAGCGTTGGCTCGGCCCAGCGTGAACAACTCAAGCGCCTGAACATCCCCACGTACGTCGCCGACCCCCACACTCTTGACCAACTGACCGCGCAAATCGAGGCAATTGCCACGCAGCTCGGCCGGCCCGAGCGAGGCGCGGCATTGGCCAGCGAACTGCGTCAGCGCCTCGATGCACTGCGCCAGCGCTATCGACGGGATGAACCGCTGCGGGTGTTTTATCAGGTCTGGGATCGTCCGCTGTACACCGTCGGTGGCGGGCAGATCATCAGCGATGCGCTGGACGTGTGCGGCGCGCGCAATGTGTTTACCGACCTGACATTGCCAGCGCCGCAAGTCAGCGTGGAGGCGGTGTTGCAGCGTAATCCCGAGGTGATTCTGGCCGGTGATCAGGCGCAGCTGGAGGCGTGGAAGGCCTGGCCGCAAGTGGCGGCGGTGGCGCAGGGGCGATTGCGGCTGGTGACGGATAAAGGGCTGGAGCGGCCGAGTGGGCAGATGATCGAGGCGACGGCCAAGCTCTGCGAGCTTATTGCGCCCGATCGTTAAACCGCGGCGCGGCCTTCGCGGGCAAGCCTCGCTCCTACAAAGCACCGTGATCCTCTGTAGGAGCGAGGCTTGCCCGCGAAGAGGCCCGCCCGAACACCGCAAATGTCAGATCAGATCTCCGGCGTCCAGGTCACCCCAAACATCCACGCCCGACCTTCTTCGCGATACCCATACTGACTGCCCTCATGGCTGTACAACGCCCGGCTGTAACCCTTGTCCAGCAGGTTATCGACCTTCAGCTCAAGCTTGATCTCACGATTCAGCTCCCAACTGCTGCGCAGCCCCAGCAGCGCATACCCGCCTAACGGCTGCCGATTGTCCTCATCGTCAAAGCTGCTGCTCACCGCTTGCCAACTGGCGCCGAGACCCAGTCGATCAAACTGTCGATCCAGATCCAGGCTCAACGTCCGCCGTGCACGACGCGCCAGGGTGTGCCCACTGTCGCGATCCCGCGGGTCGATGAACGCCACGCCAAGGTTGCTCTGCCAACCGAACAGCTCCTGCTTCAACGCCGCTTCAAACCCGTTGATCCGTGCCGAGGCGACGTTCTGTGGGCGGTTGTTGCTGCCGAAGATAATCGCGTCCTTGAGATCGGTGCGATACAGCGAGGCTTCGAGGCGGCTGTTTTCGGTTAGTTGACTGCGCCATTGCAGCTCGTAGCTTTTCGAGGTTTCAGGCTTCAGGTCCGGATTGCTGAAATCCGGGTAATACAAGTCATTGAACGTCGGTGCGCGAAAGCCTTCACTGTAGGTCAGCAGCACATCGTTATCCGGGTTCAACGGCAGGGTGAAGGTGCCGCTCCAGCTGTTCTGGCTGCCGAACTGCTGGTTCTGGTCGCGGCGCAGGCCCAGTTCCGTGGAGAAGCTGTCGGCCTGATAGCGATGCTGGATAAACGCCGCGCGGTTCCAGCGGCTGTCCTCGTCGAATGCGGTGCTGCTGTTGATGCGGTCTTCGTACCAATCACCGCCGAGGATCAGGCTGTTGCGCGCGTCGAGCGTCAGGTCGTTCTGCCAGTTCACCGAGTCTCGGTAGGTGTTGAACACGCTGCGTTCATCGCTGAGCTTGTCGAAGGTCTGCTCGCGGTTTTCGCTGTGGCCGAACTCAACGCGGGTTTTCCACCGGTCGTTGATGTGCGCATCGAGGTAACTGCTGAGGCTGCTCACCGTGAATTCGTTGTAAGGCTGCTGCTGGACCGATTCGAAGGTGGTGGCATCGAAGCGGCCGAACGGGTTGTCGAACGCGCTTTTGCCTCGGTTATCCAGCAAGTTGGCGCCGATTTCGAGGTCATCGGTGAGGGCGTGACTCAGGCTCAGGCTCACCGACTTGTTGCGATACTCATCGTGATCACCATCGCTGGGGTACGACGCGTGGGTGCGATTGATCCCGGCGGTTTCATCGAGACTGGCGCCCAGGTTGAACCGGGTTTGCTCATCGCCACCGGACACGCCAAGGCTGCGCTCCCACGTCTGGTTGCTGCCAAAACCCATGTGCAGACGCGGTTGCAGGCCTTGTTCGGCGCCACGACGGGTGAAAATCTGGATCACCCCGCCAATCGCATCGCTGCCATAAATCACCGAGCGGGAGCCGCGCAGCACTTCCACGCGCTCGACTTGCTCGATGTTGATGTGTTGCAGGTTGCTGTCGCCGGAAGTCGAGTTGCCGATGCGTTGACCGTCCACCAGCACCAGGCTCTGAGCGGATTTGGTGCCGCGAATGTAAACCCCCGGCAAGCTGCCGCGCCCACCGGTCTGCCCGACTTGCACGCCCGGCACGCGACGCAGCAGATCGGTGACGCTGCCCGGTTGCAGGCGGTCGATGTCGTCGCGGGTGAACACGGTGTTGGCGGCGCTGCTGTCGTTGCGCGCTTCGACCTGGCGGTTGGCGCTGATCAGTACGTCGGGCAGTTTCAGGGCTTGATCGCGTTCGAAGGTGTCGGCCAGGAGCGGGCCGGACGGCAGAAGGGTCAGCGTCAGGGCGAGGCGGGAGAGTTTCATGGGTAATCCGTAGCAAACACGGGACTTGTAGGAGCGAGGCTTGCCCGCGAAGAGGCCATAACACTCAACATTTATGTTGACCGTTAGATCGTCTTCGCGGGCAAGCCTCGCTCCTACAGGGGGAGGGGTTACTGAGCTAGCAGTTGCAGGCGTTCGCGGATCGAGGCCTCGATCCCGGCCTCATCCAGTCCACACTCGGCCAGCATTTGCGCGGGCTTGGCGTGTTCGACGTAAAGGTCCGGCAAGCCCAGGTGCAGCACCGACTTGAGGATGTTCTCGCGGGCGAGGAATTCGCTGACCGCGCCACCGGCACCGCCCATGATCGCGTTCTCTTCGATGGTCACCAGCAACTCGTGGCTGCCAGCGATTTCGCGAACCAGCTCTTCATCCAGCGGTTTGACGAAACGCATGTCGACCACAGTGGCATCCAGCGTCTCGGCGACTTTCAGCGCCTCGGCCAATTGCACGCCGAACACCAGCAGGGCGACTTTGCTGCCCTGACGGCGAACCACGCCTTTGCCGATTTCGATTGGTTGCAGGTCTTTCTCGATCGTTGCGTTCGGGCCGTTGCCGCGCGGGTAACGCACCGCCGCCGGGCCGTTGTACAGATGGCCCGTGGTGAGCATTTTGCGCAGTTCGTTTTCGTCGCTCGGGGTCATCACCAGCATGCCGGGGATGCAGCGCAGGAACGACAGGTCGAAACTGCCGGCGTGCGTCGGGCCGTCTTCGCCGACCAGACCGGCGCGGTCGATGGCGAACAGGACGTCGAGGTTTTGCACCGCCACATCGTGAACAAGCTGATCGTAGCCGCGTTGCAGGAACGTCGAGTAGATCGCCACCACCGGTTTCGCGCCTTCACAGGCCATACCCGCCGCGAAGGTGACGGCGTGCTGTTCGGCAATCGCCACGTCGAAATAGCGCAGCGGGAAACGCTCGCTGAAGGCCACCAGGTCGGAGCCTTCTTTCATCGCCGGGGTGATGCCCACCAAGCGTGGGTCGGCCGCGGCCATGTCGCACAGCCATTCGCCGAACACGCCGGAATACTTCGGACCGCTGGCTTTTTTCGGCGCAGCGGCCGGAGCGTCCAGCGGTTCGAGTTTGGTGATGGCGTGGTAACCGATCGGGTCGACTTCCGCCGGGGCGAAGCCTTTGCCTTTCTTGGTGACGATGTGCAGGAACTGCGGGCCTTTGAGATCGCGCATGTTACGCAGAGTGGCGATCAGGGTCGGCAGGTCGTGGCCATCGATCGGGCCGATGTAGTTCCAGCCCAGCTCTTCGAACAGCGTGCCGGGAACCAGCATGCCTTTGGCGTATTCTTCGGTGCGACGGGCGATTTCCCAGGCGCCGGGCAGGCGCGACAGGACCTTTTTGCTGCCTTCACGCATGCTCGCGTAGGTGCGGCTGGAAAGGATTTTCGCCAGGTAATTCGACAAGCCGCCGACGTTGCGCGAGATCGACATGTCGTTGTCGTTGAGGATCACCAGCATGTTGGCGTCCACTTCCGGCGCGTGGTTCAGCGCTTCGAACGCCATGCCGGCGGTCAACGCGCCGTCGCCGATCACGGCAATCGCCTTGCGATCACTGTTTTGCAGGCGGGCGGCAATGGCCATGCCCAGCGCTGCGCTGATCGAGGTGCTGGAGTGGCCGACGCCAAAGGTGTCGTACTCGCTCTCGGAACGACGCGGGAAGGCGGCGACGCCATCCTTCTGGCGCAGGGTGCCCATGCGCTCGCGACGGCCGGTGAGGATCTTGTGCGGATAGGCCTGATGACCCACGTCCCACACCAGCCGGTCGTCCGGGGTGTCGAAGACGTAATGCAACGCGATGGTCAGCTCGATGACGCCCAGGCCGGCACCGAAATGCCCGCCGGTCTGACCGACCGTGTAGAGCAATTCCAGGCGCAACTCATCGGCCAGGGTTTCCAGCTCGGCTTCGCCTAACCGGCGCAGGCCGTCCGGCGTATTGGCACGGTCGAGCAGGGGCGTGGTCGGGCGCTTGCGGGGAATCTCATGAAACGTCGTGGGCATCAGGCGAATCGTTATAGGTATAGAAGAGGCGGCAGTTTACCTGATGCATCGGCCCCTGCCCACGCGTTGCTCTTTTTTGGCGGATACGCTGTCAGCTGCGCCGTTCGACGATATACCGGGCCAAATCGCGCAATGGCTCGGCGGCCGCGTCAAACGGTCGCAGCGCGTGCAGGGCCTGATCGCGCAGTTCCAGCGCGTAGGCTTTGGCCGCATCGAGGCCGAGCAGGGCCGGGTAGGTCGGTTTGTCGCGCGCGATGTCGGCGCCCTGGCGTTTGCCGAGGGTTTCGGTATCGCTTTCGACGTCGAGAATATCGTCCTGCACCTGGAAGGCCAGGCCGATGGCCTGTGCATAAGTCTGCAAGGACTTCAGTTCGTCTTTCTCGGCACGACCGCTGGCGAGGGCGCCGAGTTTGACGCTGGCCTCGATCAGCGCGCCGGTCTTGTGCCGGTGCATGTATTCGAGGGCTTTCTGATCGAGCTTCAAGCCGACCGAGCCGAGGTCGATGGCTTGACCGCCGACCATGCCGGCCGGCCCTGCTGCCAATGCCAATGCGCTGACCATTTGCAGGCGGATCTCAGCGTCCGACGAGCTCAGGCGTGGGTCGAGCAGGGCGCTGAAGGCCAGGCTCTGCAAACCGTCACCGGCGAGAATCGCGCAGGCTTCATCGAATTTTTTGTGGGTGGTCGGCTGGCCGCGACGCAGATCGTCGTCGTCCATCGCCGGCAAATCGTCGTGCACCAGCGAATAAGCGTGGATCAGTTCCACGGCGCAGGCGGCGCCGTTGGCTTGCTCGGGCTTGCCGCCCAGCGCTTCGCACGCTGCGTAGGCCAGCAGCGGACGCACGCGTTTGCCGCCGTTCATCACGCTGTAGCGCATGGCTTCGTAGAGCCGCGCGAGTTCCGGGCTTGGTGCGTTGAACAGGGTTTCCAGTGCCGCGTTGACGCGGGCCTGGCTCGTCGCCGAATACGCTGCAATCATTCTGGTTGATCCGCGTCGAAGGGTTCCTCGGCGAGCTCGCCATCACGTTCGAGCAGCACTTGAACCTTCTGCTCGGCCTGGGCCAGCGCTGCCTGGCAATCACGGGTCAGACCGATGCCTTGCTCGAAAGCCGTCAGCGAGTCTTCCAGCGACAGTTCGCCGTTCTCCAGTCGCTCTACCAGCGTTTGCAGGTCGGCGAGGGATTGTTCGAAATCCAGTGCAGCTTTTTTGCGGGCCATGGCGGCGATTTCCGGTTGACGTTAAACCGGCGCGACACTAGCAGACATGGGGGTTATGGGCAAATGAGGGCATTGTCTGGTGCGCGGTTGGTTGGGGGGATATCCGTTTTTGCTGTAACGGCTTCTATTGGTTCCGCCCTTACGGCGGGTCACTTGGAAGAGCCCCAAGTAACCAAGGGCTTTTGCCCCTTTCGTTCGGTGCCTCGCTGTGGCTCGGCATGCCCTCGCTCCGGTCCTGCTCCGTGGGCCCGCCGCGATCGGCCATCCTTGGCCGTGCGCGGCTAACCCGGCATCCATGCCGGGTTGCCCACTGCGCAGAACCTCCACTCGGCCTCTCGAGGGGGCGTGTACCTCAAGATCAAAAGCTGAAGGCGAGCTAACGCTCGGCCTGATGA
>NZ_JAGYFZ010000113.1:0-18111 GCF_019946675.1 Pseudomonas sp. BF-B-15 | reverse complement strand
CCCTCAATCTCGAACACACCCACAATTTGTAGGAGCCGGCTTGCTGGCGATAGCAATCTCACGGACGCCATCGCCAGCAAGCCGGGCTCCTACAGGTTTTGCGTGAACCCTCAATCCCGAACACACCCACAATTTGTAGGAGCCGGCTTGCTGGCGATAGCAATCTAACGGACGCCATCGCCAGCAAGCTGGCTCCTACAGGTTTTGTGTGGGCCCTCAATCCCAAACACCCCGCAATTTGTAGGAGCCGGCTTGCTGGCGATGGCGATCTCGCGGACGCCATCGCCAGCAAGCTGGCTCCTACAGGTTTGATGGTGTCTCGCCCGGGGTCTTGTTCTGATCCGTATTTTTCTGCGCTATCTGCATCTGTCATGTACCAGTCCTGCGCCCCACAATGACCGCACGGTCCGCAGTCGCGGTAGCCACTGAACCGCAAACTCATCATGTAGGAGGCCCCATGCCCAAGATGGCCATTTTTCTGGGTGGATTTCTGCTGTTAACCATTTTGATCGGTGCCTTGGCCACGATCTCTCCGACCTGATTCCTTCCTTCAATGCGCAATAAGCACAACGCCTCCACTTGGGAGGCGTTGTTGTTTCAGCGGTGCCGTTTATTTACAAGAGTCCGTCGATGAAACCCGAGACTTGTAGGAGCCGGCTTGCCGGCGATGGCGTCCTCACGGCCACCACCGCATCGCCAGCAATCCGGCTCCTACAGGTCAAAACGATCCAGGTTCATCACCTTCGTCCACGCCGCTACGAAGTCTTTGACGAATTTCTCCTTCGCATCACTGCTGGCATACAGTTCGGCCAAGGCCCGCAGTTGCGCATTCGAGCCAAAGACCAGATCGACCCGCGTCCCGGTCCATTTCACTTGGCCGGTTTTGCGATCGCGCCCTTCGAACTCCTGATTGGCGTCCGACACCGGCTTCCATTCCACCCCCATGTCCAGCAGGTTTTTGAAGAAGTCGTTGGTCAACGCCTCCGGTTGCTGGGTGAACACGCCGTGTCGGGTCTGTCCGACGTTGGTGTTCAACACCCGCAAACCGCCCACGAGCACAGTCATTTCCGGTGCGCTGAGGGTCAGTTGTTGCGCCTTGTCGATCAACAGGTGCTCGGCCGTTACGCGGTAGCGGGTTTTCAGGTAGTTGCGGAAACCATCGGCGATGGGTTCGAGGAAGCCGAAGGATTCGACGTCCGTCTGCTCTTGCGAGGCGTCCGTCCGTCCCGGTGTGAACGGCACCGTCACGCTGTGACCGGCATTTTTTGCGGCTTGTTCGACACCGGCGCTGCCGGCCAGCACGATCAGGTCCGCCAGCGAGATTTTCTTGCCGCTGTTGTTGAACTCACGCTGAATGCTTTCCAGTTTCGCCAGCACGCTCGCCAGTTGTTCGGGCTGGTTGGCTTGCCAGGATTTCTGTGGCGCCAGTCGCAGGCGTCCACCGTTGGCGCCGCCACGTTTGTCGGAGCCACGGAAGCTCGACGCTGCCGCCCAGGCCGTTGATACCAGCTGCGAGACACTCAGGCCAGAGGCAAGGATTTTGCTCTTGAGTGCTGCGACGTCACTGTCGTTGACCAAGGCATGGTCGACCGGCGGAATCGGGTCTTGCCACAACAGTTCTTCCTTGGGCATTTCCGGGCCGAGGTAGCGCGAGAGCGGGCCCATGTCGCGGTGGATCAGCTTGAACCAGGCGCGGGCGAAGGCATCGGCCAACTGATCCGGATTGGCCAGGAAGCGCCGGGCAATCGGTTCATAGATCGGGTCTAAGCGCAGCGCCAGGTCCGAGGTGAGCATGGTCGGGTTACGCCGCTTGGACGGGTCGTGTGCATCCGGAATGGTGCCGGCCCCGGCGCCGTTTTTAGCCACCCACTGGTTCGCGCCTGCCGGGCTTTTGCTCAATTCCCACTCGAAGCCGAACAGGTTTTCCAGGTAGTTGTTGCTCCACCGGGTGGGCGTGGTGGTCCAGGTCACTTCCAGCCCGCTGGTGATGGTGTCCGGGCCTTTGCCGGTGCCGAAGCTGTTTTTCCAGCCAAGGCCCTGGGCTTCGAGACCGGCGGCTTCCGGCTCGGCACCGACGTTGTCGGCAGGGCCGGCGCCGTGGGTTTTACCGAAGGCGTGGCCGCCGGCGATCAGGGCCACGGTTTCTTCGTCGTTCATGGCCATGCGGCCGAACGTTTCGCGGATGTCCAGGGCCGACGCGACGGGATCGGGATTGCCTTCCGGACCTTCCGGGTTCACATAGATCAGGCCCATCTGCACGGCGGCCAATGGGTTTTCCAGATTGCGCCCCTCATCGGTACGGCTGTCTTCATTTCTCCCGGGCTCGGCCACCAGTGGAACATCGCCGGGTGCTTGCACGGGTTTTTGCGCTTTGTCGTAGCGAACGTCACCGCCCAGCCATTTGTTTTCCGAGCCCCAATAAACGTCTTCATCGGGTTCCCAGACGTCCGCGCGGCCACCGGAAAAACCAAAGGTCTTGAAGCCCATCGACTCCAGCGCGACGTTACCGGTGAGGACGATCAGGTCGGCCCAGGAAATGTTGTTGCCATACTTTTGCTTGATCGGCCACAGCAGCCGGCGCGCCTTGTCGAGGCTGACGTTGTCCGGCCAGCTGTTGAGCGGGGCAAAGCGCTGTTGACCGGAACCGGCACCGCCCCGACCATCACCGGTGCGGTATGTGCCGGCGGCGTGCCAGGCCATGCGGATGAACAGCGGCCCATAGTGACCGAAGTCTGCTGGCCACCAGTCTTGTGAGTCGGTCATCAGTGCAGTCAGGTCGCGCTTGACCGCCGCAAAGTCGAGTTTTTTGAACGCTTCGGCGTAGTTGAAGCCCTCGTCCATGGGGTCTGACAGAGACGAGTGCTGGTGCAGGATCTTCAGATTCAGTTGGTTCGGCCACCAGTCACGGTTGGTGGTGCCACCGCCTGCGGCATGATTGAACGGGCATTTCGATTCGTTTGCCATGTGCGAGCTACCTTTGGTCGTGTTCATCCGGCTATCGGGCCCGGGGCGGGCGTTAAATAGCAACGAGCGGAATCAAGGACATAGGCTGCAGGGCCAGCAGTTGGATCAACTGATTGTGGTGACCACACGGGAATTCTGAACAGCGGCAATCAGGTTGCCTGCGCGGTGGCCCACGGGTGGCCTAGTCAAGCTTCGGGCTCATTCCTGTCTCCTTTTCAGCGCTAATCCGGCCGGCTTATGGCGCCAGCGCAGACTAAGGTTAGACCTGAGTCGGGAAGTCAGCTAATAGGGCGAGTGTTGGGGCGTGATAGACGTACTCTTTCAATCTGGCGCCCGGAAACATTTCAAGGCCTCGGTTGTTTGCGCTACTGGCTGGGTGCCACAATACTTCTTTGACGAAGCATCATGATCAGGCGGATCAAATGGAAGGACTCGGACCCCGGTATGACCCGGATGCTTTGATAGCAGCGCAGGTACGCACTGATCGCCTGCACCAGTTGTTCCATCAGTCGGTGACGGCGATCCCGGGCAGTGTCCTGGCGGCGATCATGCTGTGCCTGCTGTGTTGGGAGCGCTTCGATCACCACGTCATTTTTTGGTGGATGGGCATTCTGACGGCGTCGACTTCATTGCGCGTCTCGATGTTCATCGCCTATTTCCGCAGCGACAAAAGTACGCGCACACCTGAGCAATGGGAGTGGAAATACTGGAGCACGCTGGTGTTATCTGCCGGTATCTGGGGTGCGGGCGCGCTGGCATTGATGCCCCCGGACGATATTCTGGCTCAGTCACTGGTCATGCTTTTTACCGTCGGGATGTCGGTCAGTGCGGTGTCCTGCTATTCGGCCTACCGATACATGACGTTGGTGTCCATTGGCCTGGTGTTGTTGCCGTGCACGATATGGCTGTTGTTCCAGCCGTCAGCGATGCAAGTCGGCATGGCACTGGCGGTGCTGGTGTTCGCCTCCTTCGTGGCCAGCGCTACCCGCAAACTCTCCGATGCGGTGGAAACCGCCTTTCGATTGACCCGTGAAATGGAGCAGGCGCACCGCATTTCCAATCTTGCCGCGCAGACCGATGAACTCACCGGCCTGAGGAATCGCCGGGCTTTTTTCGAGCACGCCCAGCAGTTGCACAGTTACTGCAAAAACAATCAGCTGCCGCTGTGCGCCGTGATGCTGGATATGGATCACTTCAAACACATCAACGACACCTATGGCCATCAGGTCGGGGATCAGGTGCTGAGTCAGATGGGCCTGGTCATCAGCACCTCGTTTCGTGAAACGGATGTCTACGGCAGGCTGGGGGGAGAGGAGTTCGCCATCCTGCTCCCGGACACCTCGATTGAAGAAACCCTGAACATTGCCGAGCAACTCATCCGCTCGATTGCCGAATTGATGACCGGGCCGGTGCATTGCATAACGGCCAGCCTCGGTGTCGCGTCGATGGACGCCTCCGACCTTGATTTGCACAGCTTGATGAACAACGCCGACAAGGCCCTGTATCGAGCCAAGGCCCGTGGCCGAAACCAGATCGCCGTTTCCGAGTGATGCCGTGCAAGGCTTGTGACCTCGCGGTCATTCAAGTTGCACCGGCAGAGCGCGCTTCTATATAGTGGCAAAATAATATCAACTATAAATAATTTGCCAGCAGGGCTGCATTCACACCGTTGGGCGCTCCGTGCTGGTTGACGAATCGCGCACTTGAGAATGTCCATGCCTAATCGCTCTCTGCACTTCAAGCTGTTCTGGACGGCCCTGATCGGGACCGTCGTCGTCATGGCGCTGCTGCTGGGCTCCATCGCCTATATCGCTTATGGCTCCTCCATCAAAGAAACCGCCGAGCTGGTCGACACGGTCGTCAAGGCCAATGCCAAGGAAGTGGAAGTCGAACTGGGTGTCGGTTTTACCGTCGCCGAATCGCTGGCCAGTGTCGCAACGGCCATGCAGCAACAGCACGTTGATCGCAAGACCGCCGATGCCGTGACCCGCCAACTGTTTGAAGCCAATCCGCAACTTTTGGGCCTGGGGCAGTATTGGGAAACCAACGCCTTCGATGGCAAGGACAGCGAATTCGCCAACCAGCCGAATCACGACGCCACCGGCCGTTACCTGACCTACTGGAACCGTGCGAGTGGCTCGGTGAAATCGGAAGCGCTCAGCGGTTACACCCCGGAAAATGCCGATAACCAGTACTACTATCAGCCGCTGCACAGCCGTCAGCCGTGGGCTTCCGAACCGTTTGCCTACAGCACGGGCAGCGGCCAGAAAGTCATGATGGTGTCGATCATGGCGCCACTGTTGCAGGACGGCAAAGCCCTGGGCGTGGCGGGTGTCGATATCCCGCTTGAAAGCATCAATCGCCAACTGGCGAAAATCGATGCCTACAAAGGTTATGGCGCTCTGGTTTCGAGCAACGGCCTGTACGCCAGCCACCCTGATGCGAAGCGTTTGAGCCAGCCGGCCGACGATTTGCCGACGGCTGCCAAAGAGGCGATCAAGGCCGGTCAGCCGTATGACTTCCAGCGCGATGGCTGGGGTTATGTGCTGCAACCGGTGCGCATCGGCAAAGCCCCGAACACTTGGGCGCTGATGGTGGCGTACCCGCTGGCCGAAGCCATGGCGGGTATCAATCAGTTTCTCTGGACCGCCGTCGTCATCGGCCTGGTGGCGCTGTTGGCATTGGCCATCGTGCTCTGGCATTTGCTCGCGTGGCACATTCGTCCTCTGTCCGGCCTGACGGTCGGTATCCAGGCCTGGGGCGGCGAATTGGGCCTGCGATTTGAACAACGCAGCGGCGATGAAACCGGCAAACTGGCGGGCGCGTTCAACCAGTTTATCCAGCGCCTGGGGGATCTGGTGGGGTCGATTCGCCACAGCAGCGGCGCCCTGATGCAGATCTCCAATCACCTGGGCGATACCACTCAGGCCGTTGCCGACCGGGCGACGTCGCAACACACCGCAACCGAAGAAATGGCCAGCGGCGTCACCGCGCTGGCGCACTCGGTCACCGAGATGTCGCAGCAAGCCGAAGACGTGGAGCAACTGGCGCGCAACACCGAAGAGCTGACCAAGCATATCTCCGGCGATATGAACCAGACCCTGGCCGGGATCACCCACATCGACCAGACCATGGACGACGTTGCCGGCACTGTGGGCGACCTGGAAAAACGCTCGCAGCAGATTGCCGGGATCATCGCGGTGATTCGCAGCATCGCCGACCAGACCAACCTCCTGGCCCTGAACGCTGCAATCGAAGCCGCACGGGCAGGGGAGCAGGGACGCGGATTCGCTGTGGTGGCGGACGAAGTGCGGCAACTGGCAGAACGCACCAGCCGCTCGACCGGTGAAATCGGCGAGATGATCGGCGCCATCGGTTCTGATGTGCGCAACACGGTTGCCAACGTCCAGCAAGTCGGCGAAGCGGTGCGCCTGGGCGTGGTGCAACTGACCACCTCGGCGCAAGGTGTCGATCAGATTCGCCAGCATGCCCAGGACATTCTGACGCGCATCAGCGAAGTGGCGCGCCAGACCCAAAGCCAGGCCGCCACCGGTGAGCAATTGTCCGTCGCCATCCAGGGTGTCAGCCGCATCTCCGAGCAGAACGATCACGCGATCCGCAGCCTGCTCGATCAGTCGCTGCAATTGCGCGATCAGGCCGGGTCGTTGAACCAGCAACTGACGCAATTCAAGGATTGAGAACTGCCTGCAGGAGGCGGCGGCGAAATCTTGCGCCGTCGCCGCTGACCACCGGCGCTCAGGCTTTTTCGCACGGACAGTGGCAGTTAATGCGCAGGGTGTTTGATGACAGTATTCTGTCTGCATAACAATCACCGCTGAATTGTGCGAGCGCCAACCCTTGAAGAGTCGAGCATTGCTGGTTGGGGTGGACATGGGCACCTCAAGCACTCGAGTCGTTGTCATGGACGAAAACGGCCGCAACCTGGGCGCCGCCAGTCGCCCCACACGTTTGTTGAATCCCGCGCGTCAGGTGTTCGAACAGAGCCCTGACGAACTGTATGCCTCGGTCCTGTTGGCGATAAAGGATGCCTTGAGTCAGTCCGACTTCCAGCTCGCGGACGTTGCTGGCCTGGCGATTTGCGGACAGATGGCCGGGATTTCCACCATCGGCCGGGACTGGGAGGCGACCACGCCTTATGACTCGTGGCTGGATCTGCGTTGCGCCAGTCAGGTCCCGCGACTGAAGGCCTGCGAGCCACAGATCATCCAATGTTCGGGTGGCCCGGTGAGTGCCAATCACGCGGCGAAATGGCTGTATTGGCGCGAGGAACAACCGCACACCTACCGCAAGATCAGCAAGATCATCATGCCGGCCGCGTATGTGGCGGGGCGCATGGCCGACTTGAACAGCGATGCCGCGTTCATGGATTACACCTACCTGGGCTTCAACAGTTTTGCCGACAGCCAGGCGATGCAATGGAACACTTCGCTCATTGAGGCATTCGGCCTTGAGGCCGACCGGCTGCCCACGCTGGTAAAACCCTGGGATCGCATCGGCTCGGTCGGCCCCAGTGCGTCGAGCGTTTGCGGACTGTTGGCCGGCACACCGATTTATGCCGGCTGTGGGGATATTGCCGCATCGTTGCTGGGCACCAGGGCCTTCACGCCGGGGCAACTGTTCGACATTGCCGGCACCGGTTCAGTGTTGGCGACGTTGCTCGACCACTATGCGGTCGACTCGCAGCACAACACCCTCGCCACGTTCCGGCATTGCATCCCCGAGCTGTTTTATTCGATGGCCTACGTCGGTGGGGCCGGCATCAGCCTCAATCGGTTCGGTCTCGATAGCGTCGAATGCCAACAGCTCGAACAGCGGGCCGCCGCGCCGTTGGCCGAGCGCAATAAATTATTGTTCTTGCCCCATCTCGGCGGGCGCCATGCGCCGTTCGATGCCTCGCTGGCCGGCGCCTTCGTCGGTCTCGACTGGACCCACGACCGCAGCGACCAATACCGGGCAATGCTGGAGTCGATTGCCTACGAATACGCGCGTTTTCTCGGGTGCATGAAGGACATGCAGATCGTTGTCGATCAGGGTGATGTATTCAGTCTGGGCGGCGGCTCCGGCAGCCAGCTGTTTAACCAGATCAAGGCCGATGTGCTGGGCCTGCCTTATCGCAAACCCCCAGCCGCCGAGTACGGTGTGCTCGGCGCAGCCATGTTGGCGGGGCACGGTGCCGGGGTGTTCGCTGATTTGCAGCAGACCGCCACTGATTGGCCGCGTCCGGACGAAACCCTGACCTTGCCCGACGTTTCGAAGCAGGCGTTCTATGCCGGCATGCGCAAGGCCTATGAGCGGATGCTGACAAACCTCAAACCGGTATTTGTCGATCTGCAGGCGGTTTCGCTTCTCTGAGCACGATGGCGTCGGGCGTCGGGCTCAGAATGTGTCGCGACGCGGTGTCGAGGTGCTTGAAGTACTGAACGGCAAACTCGACAAAAGATCTGACCCGTGGCGGCAATTTCTTCCCGCCTTCGGTGAGCAAATGGAACCCCGTGGTAGGGCATTGATAGTCTTCCAGCAGCGGCACCAGCCGCTTGGCCTGAATGTCCTCCGCCACCTCCCAGACCGACTTCCAGATAATTCCCAAGCCTTGAACCGCCCACTGGCGCAGGGTAAAGCCGTCGTTGGCCAGCCGGTTGCCCTTGACCTGAATCGTGGTCGGCCCGCCCTTGTTGATGAACTTCCAGCGATCCAGTGCAAAGTCGGCGCGCAGTTGCACCAGGCAGTTGTGTTGATGCAGGTCT
This sequence comes from Pseudomonas sp. BF-B-15, assembly GCF_019946675.1. Lineage (NCBI taxonomy): Bacteria > Pseudomonadati > Pseudomonadota > Gammaproteobacteria > Pseudomonadales > Pseudomonadaceae > Pseudomonas > Pseudomonas sp. BF-B-15. The sequence continues at coordinate 9,382 of NZ_JAGYFZ010000113.1, read as the reverse complement.
TCGGGGTGCAGGGGCGTGCCGTGTTGTTCAAGGTACTGCGGCGAACAGCAGACCATTTGCCGGTCCACACCCAGGCTGCGGGCGATCAGCGAGCTGTCCGGCAGGTCACCGAAACGGATCGCGATGTCCGAGCCGGACTCGACGAAGTCCAGTATCCGGTCAGTGAAAAACAGGCGGATGCTGACATGCGGGTTTTCGCGGATAAACGCATCGACCAATTGGCTGACCCACTGCCGACCCAGGTCGGTCGGGCAGGTCAGGCCGATGGTGCCCAGCAGATCGCTGTGACCGTTTTTGATGACGCTGTCGAGCGCATCAACCTGTTCGAGAATTTTCAGGGCGTTTTCAAACAGCAACTGCCCTTCGGCGGTGGGGCTCAGGCTGCGGGTGTTGCGCTTGAGCAAGCGCAAACCATAGAACTCCTCCATCGCCTTGAGCCGGCCACTCATGGCCGCTGGCGACAGGCCCATTTGTCGTCCGGCGGTTGAAAGTGACCCGGTCTGCACGACCAGGCGAAACATTCGCATGTCCTGTAATCGATCAACCATGGCAGTTCGTCTCGCGGAAGTTTCTTGTTAGTTGTTCATGAAGTATCGGCCGATTATTCAGTTAAAGCCATATTGTCGGCGGTGTTGATAAGTACGGCCATAAACATGAGAGCCCCTTGGGGCGGGCGTTTCAGGGCACTTGTGAAGGTAATTCAAATGAGTTTGTTGTTGGCTTCACCTTTCGGAATAGTTGAAAAGTCAATTTTTTAAAAGTGAATAGAAAATGCTGGGTGATTGTTAATAATGAATGCCTGCGCTTGATGAGTCACAATAAGAAGAGGGTTTATGTATGCGTGTTCAATATCAAGAGGCCGCCCCAGCGATTGATCTGGCTGGCCAATTCAAATTGGCGATGGGTCGCTTCGCCTCCTCCATAACCCTGATCACCACACTCGATGATGACGGCCACCCCCATGGTCTGGCGGCCACCGCTTTTTCTTCGGTGTCGATGGACCCCGCGTCGGCGCTGATCTGCATCAACCGAAGCGCCAGCGCCTCACCCGTGATCAAGCGCTCCGGGCTGTTCTGCGTGAACATGCTGCAAAACAACCACGAACCGATCTGCAAGATTTTCAGTCAGCCGGACCTGCGCGAGCAGCGCTTCGTCGCAGGCGATTGGCAGACCGGTATGCACGGCATTCGTTACCTGGTCGACGCGCAGGCTGCGATCTTTTGCGAAGTGGTGCAGGAAATCGAACACGGCACGCACACCATATTCATCGGCAACGTCATTGATGTGATTACGCAACCTCTGGAAGCGCCGCTTCTGTATATGGGCGGGCGTTACAGGGAACTTGGGAATTAAACAGTCGTTGTGTCTTGCTCGGTCTTATAACAATTAGATAAGAAGTGGATGTGGGTATGAATAATCAGTTGCTGGTGAAATCAAGACTGTCCGGGTCCATTCCCAAGTGGATCGGACTGGACACCAATGTCGCAGGCCCGATGATCGGCCTTTTATTGTTATGCACGGTATTAACAGTCTTCACCGATAGTTTTCTGACGTTGAGTAACCTGCTCAACGTACTGGATCAAGTCACCGTGCTCGGCATCATGGCGCTGGGCATGACGCTGGTGATTCTCATCGGCGGTATCGACCTGTCCGTGGGCGCGGTGCTCGCGGTGGCGATCATGGTCATGAGCTGGCTCGAACAGGTGCTCGGCTTGCCGATGTGGGTCGCCATGCTTGGTGCGATCGCTGCCGGTGCGGCGTGTGGTTCAACCACGGCGTTGATGGTGGTCAGGGCAGGGTTGCCGTCTTTCATTGCCACGCTGGCAATGATGTCCATCGCTCGCGGGCTGGCCTACATGGTTACTGACGGCGCGCAAGTCAGCGGTTTCCCGGAGTGGTTCAGCAACCTCTCGGTGATTCGCTACGGCGGTGTGCTGTCGCTGACCGTGACCTGCTTCATCGTACTGGCCCTGGTGTTCTGGTTCGTTCTCAAGTTCACCGTCCCCGGCCGCAGCCTGTACGCCATCGGCGGCAGCAGCAAGGTGGCCAAGCTCGCCGGCATCCGCGTCAAGGGCTACACCAGTGCCGTCTACATCATCTCGGGCATTTGCGCCGCGTTGGGCGGAATCATCATGACCTCGCGCCTGGACACAGCCGGAGCGGGCGCCGGTGTCGGTTATGAGCTGGATGTGATCGCGGCGGTGGTCATCGGTGGCGGCAGCCTCAAGGGCGGCGCCGGCAGCGTGGTCGGCACGATTGTCGGCGTACTGATCATCGGCGTTTTGCGCAACGGCTTGAACCTGGCCGGCATCTCTCCCTTCGTCCAGCAAGTGGTCATCGGCGCGGTGATTGCCTTCGCGGTGATGCTCGATCTGCTCAAGCGCAAAGCTGACTGAACCCCTTTGGTCGAACCGTCCAACACACAATAAAAAGGATAAAGACATGAACCTCCACGCATTTTCGCGGCGCTTTCTGTGGCTGCCGCTGTTGACCTGCATGATGTCGGCAGGCGTTCACGCCGAGAGTAAACCGGCGGAACAGATCACTGTCGGGATGTCGATCCCGAGCCTGCAATGGGTGTTCTACCTGATGGTCCGTGACGGCGTCATGGAACAGGCCAAGACCCTGGGCATCAAGAACGTGCTGGTGGCCGACGCACAGGCCGATCCCGCCCGGCAGGTCAGCCAGATTCAGGACATGTTGAGCAAGGGCATTGATGTGCTGCTCTATACCGCCACGGGCAGCGCGGCGTCGGCCGTGCCGGTGCGGCTGGCGCGTCAGCAGGGCGTGCCGGTGATCTGCATCGACAATTTCCCGAAGAACGTCGAATGCGATGCCTACATCTCCACCGATAACCTGGCGGCAGCGGGTGAGCTGGCCCGGCAGATGATCTCATTGACCGGGGGCAAGGCTGAAATCGGCCTGCTCCAGGGCACCTTGGGCGACTCTACGGAAGTGGCTCGGGCCAAGGGCCTGAACGCGGTGCTGTCCCAGGCGCCGGAGATGAAAATCGTCGACCAGAAACCTACCGACTGGCTACAGGACAACGGCTTCAAAGTCGCCCAGGACATGCTGCAGAAGAACCCGAAGATCAACGTCTTCATCGGGCGTTCCGATGCCCCGGCGCTCGGTGCCGCCCAGGCGGTCAAAGTCGCCAACATCGATCACAAGGTCTGGGTGTTCGGCTACGACGGTTTGCCGTCGGCGCTGGAAGCCATCCGCGACGGCAAGCTGGACATGACCATCACCCAGCAAGCGGTGGAAATGGGCCGTACAGCCTTGCGCACTGCGGTGAATCTGCAACAAGGCAAACCGGTCGAGAAGACCCAGCTGCTGCCGGCCTTCGTCACCACCCGGGAAAACGTCGCGGCTTTCCTTGAGCAACATCCTTGAGATCGGCGAAGGAGGGCACGTCATGAAAGCGATCACCAGCGATCAGGCGCCGCTGTTCAGCGCCTGCAACATCGGAAAATCCTTCAACTCGGTCAAGGTGCTGGAGGACATCAGTCTCGATATCGGTTACGGGGAAGTGGTGGCGCTGCTGGGGGAAAACGGTGCGGGCAAATCGACCTTTTCCTCCATCGTCGCCGGAGCGCTGACGCCGTCCAAAGGCACGATGTTCCTCGCCGGCCAGCCCTATGCACCGACCGGTCCGGGGGCGGCGATTGCCCTGGGGATCAACATGATTCATCAGGAGATCCATCTGCTGCCTGACCTGAGCGTGGCCGAGAACGTTTTCCTCGGCCATCTACCGACCCGGGACGGGATCATCGACCGCAAGCACATGTACCGCGAGACAGAAAAACAGCTGCGTCGACTGGGCCTCGATATCTCGCCGGACACCCCTGTGCGCCAGTTGAAAATCGCCGCGCAGCAACTGGTGGAGATCGCCCGCGCGCTGACGTTCAATTCGCGGCTGCTGATCCTCGACGAACCGACGGCGGCGCTGGGCAAGGAAGAGACCGACCTGTTGTTCAGGCAGATCGAGGAGTTGAAGAAAGAGGGCGTTTCTTTCATCTACATCAGCCATCGGATGGAGGAGATTGCCAGGATCGCCGACAAGGTGGTGGTCATGCGCGATGGCCACCTCATTGCTCGCCACGAAACCGGAGCGGCCGATGTCAGCGTGCTGGTGTCGCAGATGGTCGGACGTTCGATCGAGCGCTTGTTTCCGCAGCTGCCAGCGCCTCGCGAAGAGGTGGTGTTGAATGTCGAACAGCTGTCGGACAAGGCCGGGCGCTTCCACGACATTTCGTTTTCGGTGAAGGCCGGCGAAGTCTTCGGCATCGCGGGCATCGTCGGCGCCGGCCGCACGGAGCTGGTTCAGGCGATTGCCGGGTTGAGTGCGGTGAATCACGGCAAGGTGATGCTGGGTGACCGGCACCTGCCGGCCAACAACGTGCTGGCGGCGATCCGTGCCGGCGTGGTGCTGATCCCCGAAGACCGCAAGTCCGAAGGTGTGGTGCTGAGCCAGACCATTGCCGAAAACCTTGCCTACTGCAATCTCGACAGCCTGAGCTCCTGCGGCGTCATGGCCAATCAGCGGGTGCTGGCGTTTGCCCAGGAGCGCATTGCGACACTGGGGATCAAGGGCCTGGCGGAACAGATGCTCGACAAGTTGTCGGGCGGCAATCAGCAGAAAGTGGTCATCGCGAAATGGATCGCGCGCAACCCGAAAGTCATCATTCTCGATGAGCCGACCCGGGGCATCGACATGGGTGCGCGGGCGGCGATTTACGAGTTGATCATCGAACTGTCGAAGACCGGCGTGTCGGTGATTGTCGTGAGTTCCGACCTTGAAGAAGTCATCGGTTTGTCCCATCGGGTGATGGTCATGGCGCGCGGTTGTTCCCAAGGGATTTTGCACCGACCGCAGATCGCGCCCGACACCATCATGACCCTGGCCACCGCTTGATAACGGGCTGTCACTGAGGAGCTCCATCATGTCTACCCCGTATCAACCGCTACCTTACCGGCCCTTTGCCGAGTTGCTCGACTTGCGCGGTAAAACCGCCGTCGTCACCGGCGGTGGCAGTGGCATCGGGTTCGCCATCAGCCAACGGCTGGCCGAAGCCGGGGCCAACGTGCTGATCGGCAGCCTGGCGCCAGAGCGTTGCCATGAACTGATCGAAGCCGGTTTTGCCGTTTCGTTCCTGGCCACCGACGTCTGTCGTCCCGCCGACATCCAGGGCCTGACAGACACCGCCATCGAGCGATACGGCCGCCTCGATATCTGGATCAACAACGCAGGCGTTTATCCGCTCAAGGCCGTTGACGACATTGATCCAGGTTTCTGGGATGAACTCCACGCCATCAATACGCGTGCGGTGTTTCTAGGGGCACAGGCCGCTCAACGGCAAATGCGCAAGCAGGCGAGCGCCGGGGCGATCGTCAATCTGTCGTCGATTTGCGGTCACCGGCCGATGGCCAATCACTGCACCTACGACGCGTCAAAAGGCGCGGTGCTGGCGATGACGCGAAGCCTGGCCAAGGACCTGAGCGCCTTCAACATTCGCGTCAACTCGGTATCCCCCGGGCTGACGGCAACGCCAGGCAATCTGGAGCCGGAGCTGCTGGAGCAACACCGACAGAACAACGTGTTGAACAACATTGCACTGGGGCGGCCGGCAGAGCCCTTCGAGATCGCCAATGCGGTGCTGTTTCTGGTGTCGCCGCTGGCCTCCTACGTGACGGGTATCGATCTGTTGGTGGACGGCGGCTGGTTGCTGCACGGCAGTTGAAGAGGCACGGCTGATTGCGCTTGCTCAAGCCGATCGCCGCGAAAAATTGAACGCATCCCTTGAACGTTGCGACTTGCAGCGCCGGCACTGGCACGCCTGCAAAACGAGCGCACGTCCTGAAAGCGGTGTGCCGCGCATTGAAATCAAGCGGCGCACCGATCACTGAAAACAGCAGGAGAACGACATGAAACTTGCCATGTTCATGCAGCCCCTTCATCACAAGGGCTGGGATTATCACGAGATGTACGACCAGGATATTGCCTGCGCCGTCCACGCCGACGCCGTCGGTTTTGATGAGCTTTGGGTCGGCGAGCACACCTCGCAACGCACGGAGCCGGTGACCAATGCCCTGCAATTCATGTCCGCCCTGATTCCGCTGACCCGGCGCATGAAGTTGTGCACCGGGGTGCTGAACCTGCCACATCATTTTCCGGCGCGGATTGCCGCTGATGCCGCGATGTTCGATCACATGTCCAAGGGCCGTTTCATCATGGGCATCGGCCCGGGTGGCCTGGCCTCGGATTTCGAGGTGTTCGGCAGCAACGGCAAGGACCGTGGGCAGATGATGGTCGAATGCTACGAGATGATCCGCGCCATCTGGAACTCAAGCGCCCCTTACGAGTTTTCCTCGGAGCACTTCCAGGTCAGCCTCAAGGACTCGGTGAATCACGAGCTGGAAATCGGCTACATGCCGACGCCGTTCCAGAAGCCGTTCCCACGGGTTGCAACCACGGCCATGAGCCCGTTTTCCGGAACGGCGAAACTGGCCGGGGCCAAAGACTGGGACCTGATGTCGGCCAACTTCAACCCGACGGCGACCGTGGCCTCGCATTGGCTGGCTTACTGCCAGGGCGCCGAAAGTGCCGGGATCAAGGCCGATGCGAACAACTGGCGCGTGGCCCGTTCGGTGTTCGTCGCCGACTCCCAGGCCCAGGCCGAAGACTACCTGGCGCAGGACAGCTGCACCCTGCGCCGTTACTTCGATTACATGATCGATAACCTGTCGTCCAACAACTACACCAAGATCTTCAAGACCCGCCCCGACATGACCGATGCGGAAGTGACGGTCGATCACTGCATCAAGGAAATGGTGATTTACGGCGACGTGAATTCCGTGACCGAACAACTGGTCGCGTTCAGTGAGCAGACCGGGCCGTTCGGCACCTTGATGACCGCCTTCCACGAGTGGGATGACGAAGCACTGTGGCGGCGCTCGATGGAGCTGACGGCGCAGCAGGTCATGCCCCGTTTGAACGACTACATGACACCGCGTTTGAAAGCGCAGTAATCGCCTTGTCGCGATTGCGTGCGTGTGTACGGCCACGTCCCGGATGTGGCCGCAACTTTGGTAATGCGCCTGGACACTACACATGACTGATTTGACAAGACAGGACCTGCGCGAAGGTGATCGCGCGTTCGAACTGACCGCCACTGAACTGGCTCGCCTGCGGGAAAAAGCCCAGTTCATTCGCCTGGAAACCATCCGGCTGATCGAGATCGCCAAGGTCGGTCACTACACCTCGGTTTTTTCCGCCGCCGAGTTGTTCGCCGCGCTGTATTACGACGTGATGGACTTGCGGTTTGGCGAGCCGAAATGGCCTGATCGCGACCGCTTCATGATGGGCAAGGGGCATGCGGCGGTCGGCCTGTTTCCGGTGCTGGTGGAGTGGGGCTTCTTTGCGAAAGAGATCCTCGATAACTACACGCGCCTCGGCAACCCGCTGGGCGATCACCCCGACATGCGCAAAGTGCCGGGCGTGGATTTCTCCTCCGGTTCCATCGGGCACGCCTTGTCCGGCGGCCTGGGCATGGCATTGGCCGGGCGCATGCTCGGCAAGTCGTTCACCACCTACGTGATGCTCGGCGACGGTGAAATGCAGGAAGGGCAGGTCTGGGAAGCGGCGCTGGGAGCGGCTCACCACAAAGTCCACAACCTGGTGGCGATCATCGACCGTAACGGCTACCAGCTCGACGGCAATGTCGATGATGTCATCGGCATCGAACCGCTGGCGGACAAATGGATCGCCTTCGGTTGGGAAACCCATGTGGTCGACGGGCATGACCTGGCGGCGGTCACCCGCCTGTTGCGTCGCCTCAAGGCTGATACCACTCGCACGCAGCCGGTCTGCATCATCGCCAACACGGTGAAAGGCAAGGGCGTTTCCTACATGGAAACCGAGCCTGGCTGGCACCTCGGTTATCTCGATCCGGAAGATGCGCAACGTGCTATCGACGAAATCAAAAGCAAGGTGATTTAACTCATGAATACCGCACCTCTGTCGAACAACTCCTGGCAGTACCGGGAACTGAACAGCCAGACACCCAGCTTGAATGCCTTGTCCGATGCGCTGATCGAACTGGTCGAGCAGGGCGAGCCGATTGTCGCTGGCACCGCTGACTTGCAGTACTCCAACGGCCTGTCGAAATTTGCGCAGCTGCACCCGGAGCGCTTCGTGCAATTCGGGATTTCCGAGCAAAACATGGTGTCGGCGGCAGCCGGCATGGCGGCGGTGGGCATGAAGCCGTTTGTGGCGACGTTTGCCTCGTTTCTGCCGTTGCTGTGCTGCGAGCAGATCCGCATGGACGTGGCGTACTCCGCGTTGCCGGTACGTTTGATCGGCCACCACGCCGGGATTTCCCTGGGCTTTTACGGCACCTCGCACCATGCCACTGAAGACCTGGCGATCATGCGTTCGATTGCCGACATCACAGTGGTCGCCCCGGCGGACGGCAATCAGCTCAAGGCGGCCATTCTGGCGTCGGCCAACTACCCGCAACCGATCTACTTCCGCATTCAGCGCGGGCGTGATCCGGTGGTGTATGAAACCGTTCCGGACTTTGTCTTCGGCAAAGCCACTGTGCACTTGACGGGCGATGAACTGACGATCATTGCCACCGGCTCCACGGTTCACCCGGCCCTTGAAGCGGCTCGGGCGTTGAATGCCGCGGGGCGTTCGGTGGGGGTGATCGACATGACGACCATCAAGCCGCTGGACCGTGAGGCGGTGCTGACTGCGGCGCGCAATAGCCGGGCGATTCTGACGGTGGAAGAGCACAACATCATCGGCGGCTTGGGTGGGGCGGTGTGTGAGGTGATTGCGGAAGAGGGCGTTGGGGTCAAAGTGCGGCGGCATGGCATTTACGACGAGTACAGCCTGATTGCGCCGCCGACTCATCTTTACCGGCACTATCGGCTTGATGCGGCCGGGATTGAAAGTGTGGCGCTGGAAGTGCTGGGTTGATTGCGGTTTTTTGCTGAGTGATTGAGGCGGCTTTTGGTGAGGTCGCCTGAGGTTTTTCCCTTTGGGCTTTATGGGCCTGTACGTGTGATCGGGGTGTTCATTGAAGAGCGCGCTGGTTGCACGTTTTTTTTTGGCTTGGTGTTTGTGTACATATCCGTTTCTGCGGTAACGGCCGCTAATGGTTTCGCTTTTACAGCGAGTCACTTGGAAGAGCCCCAAGTAACCAAGGGCTCTTGCCCCTTTCGTTCGGTGCCTCGCTAAGGCTCGGCATGCCCTCGCTCCGGTCCTGCTCCGTGGGCCCGCCGCGATCGGCCATCCTTGGCCGTGCGCGGCTAACCCGGCATCCATGCCGGGTTGCCCACTGCGCAGAACCTGCGCTCGGCCTCTCGAGGGGGCGAC
>NZ_JAGYFZ010000112.1:0-18428 GCF_019946675.1 Pseudomonas sp. BF-B-15 | reverse complement strand
GTCCATAAGTTAAACCGCGTTATCGTTCTTCGCGGGCAAGCCTCGCTCCTACAAGGTCCCTGGGCCCAAACGAGGGGGTATATTCATATACCCTTTCGATCTAGCTCGCGTCCTGATTAGAAGAGGTCGCTGTGCTAGGATTCCCCGCTCGAACACGGCCCGCTGGCCGTCCATAAGATCGTTTTCGTGAGTAGCCATGGTCGACAAACTGACGCATCTGAAACAGCTGGAGGCCGAAAGCATCCACATCATCCGCGAGGTCGCCGCCGAGTTCGATAACCCGGTGATGCTGTACTCCGTCGGTAAAGATTCCGCCGTGATGCTGCACCTTGCGCGCAAGGCATTCTTCCCGGGCAAATTGCCGTTCCCGGTGATGCACGTCGACACCCGGTGGAAGTTCAAGGAAATGTACGAATTCCGCGACCGCATGGTCGAAGAACTCGGCCTGGACCTGCTGGTGCACGTGAACCCCGATGGCGTGGCCCAGGGCATCAACCCGCTGACCCACGGTAGCGCCAAGCATACCGACATCATGAAAACCGAGGGCCTGAAACAGGCGCTCGACAAGTACGGTTTCGACGCCGCTTTCGGTGGCGCTCGCCGCGACGAAGAGAAGTCCCGCGCCAAAGAGCGCGTGTATTCCTTCCGCGACACCAAGCACCGCTGGGACCCGAAAAACCAGCGTCCAGAGCTGTGGAACGTCTACAACGGCAACGTCAACAAGGGCGAATCGATCCGCGTTTTCCCATTGTCGAACTGGACCGAACTGGACATCTGGCAGTACATCTACCTCGAAGGCATCCCGATTGTGCCGCTGTATTTCGCCGCCGAGCGCGACGTCATCGAGATGAATGGCACCTGGATCATGATCGACGACGAACGCCTGCTCAATCACCTGAGCGACGAAGACAAGGCGCGCATCGTCAAGAAGAAAGTCCGTTTCCGTACACTGGGTGACTACCCGCTGACCGGTGCGGTCGAGTCCGAGGCCACCAGCCTGACCGACATCATTCAGGAAATGCTCCTGACGCGAACTTCCGAACGCCAGGGCCGGGTCATCGATCACGATGGCGCAGGCTCGATGGAAGAAAAGAAACGTCAGGGTTATTTCTAAGGGGTTGTCATGTCGCACGCATCTGATTTGATCAGCGAGGACATCCTCGCCTACCTGGGCCAGCACGAACGCAAGGAAATGCTGCGCTTTCTGACCTGTGGCAACGTCGACGACGGCAAGAGCACCCTGATCGGGCGCCTGCTGCACGACTCCAAGATGATCTACGAAGATCACCTGGAAGCCATTACCCGCGACTCGAAAAAAGTCGGCACCACCGGCGAAGACATCGACCTGGCATTGCTGGTCGACGGCCTGCAGGCCGAGCGTGAGCAGGGCATCACCATCGATGTCGCTTACCGCTACTTCTCCACCGCCAAGCGCAAATTCATCATCGCCGACACCCCTGGCCATGAGCAGTACACCCGCAACATGGCCACCGGTGCATCCACCTGTGACCTGGCGATTATCCTGGTCGACGCCCGCTACGGCGTGCAGACCCAGACCCGTCGCCACAGCTTCATCGCCTCGTTGCTGGGCATCAAGCACATCGTGGTCGCCATCAACAAGATGGACCTCAATGGCTTCGACGAAAGCGTGTTCGAGTCGATCAAGGCCGATTACCTGAAGTTCGCCGAAGGCATCGCGTTCAAGCCGACCACCATGGCCTTCGTGCCGATGTCGGCGCTGAAGGGCGACAACGTGGTGAACAAGTCCGAGCGCTCGCCGTGGTACACCGGCCAGTCGCTGATGGAAATTCTCGAAACCGTCGAAATCGCCAGCGACCGCAACTACACCGACCTGCGTTTCCCGGTGCAGTACGTCAACCGTCCGAACCTGAACTTCCGTGGTTTCGCCGGCACCTTGGCCAGCGGCGTCGTGCACAAGGGCGATGAAGTCGTTGTGCTGCCGTCGGGCAAGAGCAGCCGCGTGAAATCCATCGTCACCTTCGAAGGTGAGCTGGAGCATGCCGGTCCGGGTCAGGCTGTGACGCTGACCATGGAAGACGAGATCGATATCTCTCGCGGCGACTTGCTGGTGCACGCCGACAACCTGCCGCAAGTGACTGACGCCTTCGACGCCATGCTGGTGTGGATGGCCGAAGAACCGATGCTGCCGGGCAAGAAATACGACATCAAGCGCGCTACGACGTACGTGCCGGGTTCGATCACCAGCATCGTCAACCGCGTTGACGTGAACACCCTGGAAGAAGGTCCTGCCAGCGCGTTGCAGTTGAACGAGATCGGTCGCGTCAAGATCAGCCTCGACGCCGCCATCGCGCTGGACGGTTACGCGAGCAACCGCACCACCGGTTCGTTCATCGTCATCGACCGTTTGACCAACGGCACCGTTGCCGCCGGCATGATCATCGCTCAGCCGTTGGCGCATGGCAGCAGCACGCACCACGGCAAACTGGCGCACGTTGCCACCGAAGAACGCGCTCAGCGTTTCGGCCAACAGCCGGCCACCGTGTTGTTCAGCGGCTTGTCGGGCGCGGGCAAAAGCACTCTGGCGTATGCGGTTGAACGCAAGCTGTTCGACCTGGGCCGTGCGGTGTTTGTGCTCGATGGCCAGAACCTGCGTCACGACCTGAACAAAGGTCTGCCACAGGATCGCGCCGGGCGTACCGAGAACTGGCGTCGTGCCGCGCACGTTGCGCGTCAGTTCAACGAAGCCGGTCTGCTGACCCTCGCTGCGTTTGTTGCGCCGAGTGCAGAAGGGCGTGAGCAGGCCAAGGACCTGATCGGCAAGGAGCGTCTGCTGACGGTCTACGTCCAGGCCTCGCCGACGGTTTGTGCCGAGCGTGATCCGCAAGGCTTGTACGCGGCGGCCGGGGATAACATTCCGGGTGATTCCTTCCCGTACGACGTGCCGCTGGACGCCGACCTCGTGGTCGACACCCAGTCGCTGTCGCTGGAAGAAAGCGTCAAGCAAGTGCTGGATCTGCTGCGCAAGCATGGCGCGATCTAAGCGTTAGCTGCTCATGAAAAACCCGCCGATGAGTGATCATCGGCGGGTTTTTTTGTGGGTCAACTCGGTCAACTGTGGGAGCTAGCCTGCTAGCGATTGCGGTGATTCAGGCAATAAATCTGCTGAATGTGAACCCGCTATCGCCAGCAGGCTGGCTCCCACAGTAGGTCAGTGTTTGGCGGGATACTCGCGATGCATCTGCGTCAACAACGCATCCTTGTCTAACCAAAGCTGATTGATCCACCCCTGAAACTGCAACCGATACTCCCCATCCTGGTCGTAGTTCTTGCCAATAAACTGCGGCGGAATCTTCAACTCCTGAAAGTGCACCACAACATCTTCAACGTTCCCGCAGAGCAAATCCCAATACCCCGGACGCCCGCCCGGATAGTGAATCGTCACGTTGACGATCGACTCCAGCTGCTCACCCATGGCGTCCAGCACAAACGCAATGCCACCGGCCTTGGGTTTGAGCAGGTACTTGAACGGGGATTTCTGCTGCGCATGCTTGCCTTCGGTGAAGCGCGTGCCTTCGACGAAATTGAAAATCCCCACCGGGTTATCACGAAACTTCGCGCAGGTCTTGCGCGTGGTTTCCAGGTCTTTGCCTTTCTTCTCCGGGTGCTTTTCCAGGTAAGCCTTGGAATAGCGCTTCATGAACGGAAAGCCCAGTGTCCACCAGGCCAGGCCAATCACCGGCACCCAGATCAGCTCTTGCTTGAGAAAGAACTTCAGCGGCTGGATACGACGGTTGAGCACGTACTGCAACACCATGATGTCGACCCAGCTCTGGTGGTTGCTGGTGATCAGGTACGAGTGCTGATAGTCCAGCCCTTCAAGGCCGCTGAGGTGCCAGCGGGTGCGGCGGACCAGGTTCATCCAGGCCTTGTTGTTGCTGATCCAGGCTTCATGGGTATGGTTCATCAGCCAGCGCGTGAAACGCTGGGTGAGGGCGAACGGCAACACCTTGAAAATCGCCACGCAGAACAGAAACGAGCAGAGCAGAATCGTATTCAGTGCCAGCAACAACGATGCAATCACGCCGCGTGCGGCGGCAGGCAGGAAATCCAGCATTTAAACATCCAGAGGTCGGTTGGCAGCTTGAATCGCGGTCAACGCGATGGTGTACACGATGTCGTCGACTTGCGCGCCACGCGGCAGGTCGTTCACCGGTTTGCGCAGGCCTTGCAGCATCGGGCCGAGGCTGACGCAGTCGGCGCTGCGCTGCACGGCTTTGTGCGTGGTGTTGCCGGTATTCAGGTCGGGGAACACGAACACCGTGGCGCGACCGGCGACCTGACTGTTCGGCGCCAGTTGCCGGGCAACGGTTTCGTTGGCGGCGGCGTCGTACTGCAACGGACCGTCGATCAGCAGTGAATGTTGTTGCTCGTGGGCGAGCAACGTCGCCTCGCGGACCTTCTCGACCTCTTCGCCGCTGGCCGATTCACCGCTGGAGTAGCTGATCATCGCCACGCGCGGCGTAATGCCGAACGCTGCTGCCGAGTCCGCACTTTGCAGGGCGATCTCGGCCAGTTCCGTGGCGCTCGGGTGCGGGTTCATCACGCAGTCGCCGTAGACCAGCACCTCTTCGGGAAACAGCATGAAGAACACCGACGACACCAGCGTGCAGCCCGGCGCGGTCTTGATCAACTGCAAGGCCGGGCGGATGGTGTTGGCGGTGGAGTGAATGACACCGGACACCAGGCCGTCGACTTCATCCAGCGCCAGCATCATCGTGCCGATCACCACGGTGTCTTCCAGTTGCTGCTCGGCCATCGGCGCGTTGAGGCTTTTGGTCTTGCGCAACGCAACCATCGGCTCGACGTAACGTTCGCGAATCAGGTCCGGGTCGAGAATCTCCAGGCCTGGCGGCAGTTCGATATCGTGGGCACGCGCCACTGCTTCGACGTCCGCCGGTTTCGCCAGCAACACACAGCGGGCAATGCCGCGCGCTTGGCAGATTGCGGCGGCTTGCACGGTCAGTGGCTCACTACCCTCGGGCAGCACGATGCGCTTGTTGGCGGCCTGGGCGCGCTGGATCAATTGATAACGGAACACCGCAGGCGACAGGCGCATCTCCCGTGGCGTGCCGCAACGCTGGTGCAGCCAGTTGGCGTCGAGGTGGCTGGCGACGAAGTCGGTGATGATCTCCGCTCGCTCGCGGTCGTCGATCGGGATTTCCTTGTTCAAACCGTTCAGCTGGTTCGCGGTGTCGTAGGAGCCGGTGCTCACCGACAACACCGGCAAACCGGCCTGCAAGGCGCCACGGCACAGGTCCATGATGCGCGGGTCGGGCAGGGTGTCGCTGGTCAGCAGCAGGCCGGCCAGCGGCACACCGTTCATGGCGGCGAGGCTGACGGCGAGGATGATGTCGTCGCGATCGCCGGGCGTCACCACCAGCACGCCGGGCTTGAGCAGCTCCACGGTGTTGCGCATGGTGCGCGCACAAATGATGATTTTGGTCATGCGCCGGGTTTCGTAGTCGCCGGCATTGAGGATTTGCGCGCCCATCAGATCGGCCACGTCGCGGGTGCGCGGCGCGTTCAGTTCCGGCTGGTACGGGATGCAACCGAGCAAGCGGAAATCACCGCTGCGCAGCAACGGCGAATGCTCCTTGAGGCGCGAGGCGAAGGCCTCCATGCTCTCGTCGGTCTTGACCTTGTTGAGGATCACGCCGAGGACTTTCGGGTCTTTCGGCCCGCCGAACAATTGCGCTTGCAACTCCACGCGACCGGAGAGCTCGGTCAGCACTTCGTTTTCCGGTGCCGAAACCAGAATCACGTCGGCATCCAGACTCTTGGCCAAATGCAGATTGACCCGCGCGGCGTAACTGGCGCTGCGGGTCGGGACCATGCCTTCGACGATCAGCACGTCCTTGCCGATGGCCGCTTGCTGATAGAGCGTGATGATTTCTTCGAGCAACTCATCGAGCTGGCCGTCGCCGAGCATGCGCTCTACGTGCGCCAGGCCCAGCGGTTGCGGCGGTTTCAAACCGTGGGTTCGCGCCACCAGTTCGGTGGAGCGCTCCGGCCCGGTATCACCCGGATGCGGCTGGGCAATCGGTTTGAAAAAGCCGACTTTGAGGCCGGCCCGCTCGAGGGTGCGCACCAGCCCGAGGCTGATGGAGGTCAGACCCACACCAAAATCGGTGGGCGCGATAAAAAAAGTTTGCATGCGGATTCTCTAAGGGAGCATGACAAAGGTGATCATCTATAGCTGACGATCTACCGAAATTCAGTCGCCAAGGTTATCGCTAACCGAGCCTTGTGCGCACCAACCGCATTCAAAGGGCTGGCCTATTTTTTCATGACGCAGCAGTGGGTCCATGACCCAGGCGCGCGATTGCCACGGTGGCTGGTGGCGCAGGTGCTGCGTGTGGCCACAGGACAGCTCGGCCACCCAATGCCCGTCCTCGTCCTGATGAAAACCTGTGACCGTCGAGCCTGGCGCCGCATTCCGTCTGTCCGGGTTGTGTTCGCTTTCGGACGATTGCTTCGCTAAACTTGGCCTTTCTAAATTCTTATGCAAAAGGTCTCGCCCCATGCTGATCGCCGCCAATAAGGCTGTCTCCATCGACTATACCCTGACCAACGACGCTGGTGAGGTCATCGACAGCTCCGCCGGCGGCGCGCCGCTGGTCTACCTGCAAGGCGCAGGTAACATCATTCCGGGCCTGGAAAAGGCTCTGGAAGGCAAAGCAGTCGGCGACGAGCTGACCGTGGCCGTTGAACCTGAAGACGCTTACGGCGAATACGCTGCCGAACTGGTCAGCACCTTGAGCCGCAGCATGTTCGAAGGCGTCGATGAGCTGGAAGTGGGCATGCAGTTCCACGCTTCCGCGCCAGACGGCCAAATGCAGATCGTGACCATTCGCGATCTGGACGGCGACGATGTCACTGTCGACGGCAACCACCCGTTGGCCGGTCAGCGCCTGAACTTCCAGGTCAAGATCATCGCCATCCGTGACGCCAGCCAGGAAGAAATCGCTCATGGTCACGTCCATGGCGAAGGTGGCCATCACCACTGATTTTCTGCGCTAAGCTCAGAGAACTGGAGAGGCGCCCGAGGGCGCCTTTTTAGTCCGCGGCTGTCCTTGGTGGCCTCACCAAGAGGCTGTTTCGAGAAGAACACGGGAATCTGGAGTACGTCATGAGTGCTTTTCACGACCTTAATTTGACAGGCCTGGATGGTCAGGAGCTACCTCTGGCGCCCTTCAAGGGGCATGTCGTGCTGGTGGTCAACGTCGCCTCCAAATGTGGCTTGACCCCACAATACGCGGCGCTGGAAAACCTTTACCAGCAATACAAAGGTAAAGGCTTCAGCGTGCTGGGCTTGCCGTGCAACCAGTTTGCCGGGCAGGAACCGGGTACCGAGAAAGAGATCCAGGAGTTCTGCAGCCTCAACTATGGCGTGACCTTTCCGTTGTCCAGCAAGCTGGAAGTCAACGGACATGAGCGTCATCAGTTGTACCGCCTGCTGGCGGGCGAGGGGGCTGAATTCCCGGGTGATATCACCTGGAATTTCGAAAAATTCCTGCTCGGCAAAGACGGTCGCGTACTGGCGCGGTTCTCACCGCGTACGGCGCCGGATGATCCCACTGTCATTCAGGCAATCGAAAAAGCCCTGAGCTGATTCCCCCTGTAGGAGCGAGGCTTGCCCGCGAAGGCGTCAGGTCAGTCAGTAATGATGTCGACTGACCGACCGCCTTCGCGGGCAAGTCGGAGCGCCGCCCGCTCGCTCCTACGATGCTTTCCACCTTTTATTCCTTAATCACCAAAATCAATAGTGCTATTCAAGGCGTTCCCAACTCCATATTATCGCCGTCATAAAGTCTATTCCCGTGGAGCGTCCCATGCCTGTCAAAGCCCTGTTCAAACCGTTCCACCTCGGCACCCTCGAACTGCCGACCCGTGTCGTCATGGCGCCGATGACCCGCTCGTTTTCGCCGGGTGGCGTACCCAACTCCAAAGTGATCGAGTACTACCGTCGTCGCGCCGCCGCCGGCGTGGGTTTGATCATCACTGAAGGCACCACCGTCGGCCACAAGGCCTCCAACGGCTACCCGAACGTGCCGCATTTCTACGGTGAAGCCGCGCTGGCTGGCTGGAAGAAAGTCGTCGATGCGGTGCATGCCGAAGGCGGCAAGATCGTTCCGCAGCTTTGGCATGTCGGCAGCGTGCGTCGCATCGGCACCGAGCCTGACGCCAGCGTGCCGGGTTACGGTCCGTCGGAAAAGCTGAAGGACGGTCAGGTCGTGGTTCACGGCATGACTAAACAGGATATCCAGGGCGTGATCGCCGCGTTCGCTCAAGCTGCCAAAGACGCGCAAAGCATCGGCATGGACGGCGTGGAAATCCACGGCGCCCATGGCTATCTGGTGGACCAGTTCTTCTGGGAAGGCACCAATCAGCGCACCGATGAATACGGTGGCGACCTGGCGAACCGTTCGCGTTTCGCCATCGAACTGATTCAGGCGGTGCGTGCGGCAGTCGGTGAAGGCTTCCCGATCATCTTCCGTTTCTCTCAGTGGAAGCAGCAGGATTACACCGCGCGTCTGGTGCAAACTCCGGAAGCGCTGGGCGAGTTCCTCAAGCCGTTGTCCGACGCCGGCGTGGACATTTTCCACTGCTCGACGCGCCGTTTCTGGGAGCCGGAGTTCGACGGTTCCGAGCTGAACCTGGCAGGCTGGACGCGCAAACTGACCGGCAAGCCGACCATCACCGTGGGCAGCGTCGGCCTGGATGGCGAGTTCCTGCAGTTCATGGTCAACACCGACAAGATCGCGCAGCCGGCCAGTCTGGAAAAACTGCTGGAGCGTTTGAACAACGACGAGTTCGATCTGGTGGCGGTGGGGCGTGCGCTGCTGGTGGACCCGGACTGGGTGCAGAAAGTGCGTGACGGTCGTGAGGGAGACATCCTGCCGTTCAGCCGTGAGGCGTTGATGACGCTGGTTTAAGTAGCGACTGGAAAGGCCTCTTCGCGGGCAAGCCTCGCTCCTACAGGATATACGATCGTTCTGATCGACTCGAATCTGTAGGAGCGAGCGGTGCGGCGATCCGACTTGCCCGCGAAGCTTTTAAGGCAACAAAGCCACATCAGGCAAAACCTGTTCCTGCGAACAAGCCCCCCGCAACTGCCCCTCGAACTGCTCGATAATCGCTGCCCAACCCTGCCGACTCGCATGCTGGCGCGCATTGAGCCTTACGCATCGCAAGGTTTCGCGCTTCTCCAACAGCCACACCGCGGCATCGCTGAACGCTTCCTCATCCCCCGGCATCGCCAGCACGCCGTTGTAGCCATGGCGAATATGCTGCGCCGCCGCAGCCTGATCGTAAGCCACCACGCCCAACCCTGACGCGAGTGCCTCAAGCACCACATTGCCGAAGGTTTCGGTCATGCTCGGAAACAAAAACACATCCCCTGACGCATAGTGGCTGGCCAGGGCCTCGCCGCGCTGAGTGCCACAGAAAATCGCTTCGGGCAGTTCCTGTTCCAGAGCCACCCGTTGCGGACCGTCACCGACGATGATCAGCTTTAGGATTCGCTGTGGATAAGTCGCTTTCAACGTGTCGAAACAGCGCTTGAGCAAACCAAGGTTCTTCTCCGGTGCCAGGCGTCCTACGTGGATGACTGCGATGTCCTTCTCGCTCAGGCCCCATTGCTCACGCAACGATTGCAGCCGTTTGGTCGGGTGGAACAACTGACTGTCGACCCCGCGGGACAGCAATGCCAGCCGCTCGAAATGCCGGCGCTCCAGCTCCATTCGCTGGCTGACACTCGGCACCAGCGTCAGGGTCGAGCGATTGTGAAACCAGCGCAGGTAGTGGGTCAGCAGGCGCGTGAGCAATCCGAGCCCGTACTGGTTGGAGTACTGCTGGAAGTTGGTGTGAAAACCGCTGACCACCGAAATCCCCAGACGCCGTGCCGCGCGCAGCGCGGACAAGCCCAGCGGTCCTTCCGTGGCGATGTACAGCACGTCCGGGCGCTGGCGCTTCCAGCGTCGCAGCAGCTTGTGCATCGACGACTGACCCCATTGCAAACCCGGATACCCCGGCAGCGGCCAGCCCCGGCACAGCAGCAATTCATCGTCGCTGCCCAGCTGCTGATCGCAACCCTGGCGTGGCCGCACCAGTTCAACCTGATGCCCGCGCGCGCGCAAACCGTCGCACAAGCGGCCAAGGGTATTGGCCACGCCGTTGATTTCGGGAGGGAAGGTTTCGGTGATCAGGGTGATATGCAGAGCTGTCGTCATGACCTCAGTGTCGGCTGAGGCCATGTCGTCGTTGTGGCGTTTTGATGATGGATTTGTGACCGCGCGAGCATTGAATGTCATTTGGCCGGGCGACTGAGGATGGGCGTGGGCTAGCGTCGCGTCCACAAAACGTTAACTCGTTCGAGCGTTTGCTGAGGCAAAAAACCATGAAAAGGGTGACGCTTCCCCCCATTGCAGATTAATATGACAGCCTTAAAAATTGTGTAGTGATATTGCTGTGCGTCTAAGTGCTCGTTCTACTTCACAATTACATTTCTCAATGAAGATTCACCGTCGCCAGGGAACAGTGCGTTGAAAAAAGTCGCGATACTTCAATCCAACTACATCCCTTGGAAAGGGTATTTTGACATGATCGCATCAGTGGATGAGTTCATTCTCTATGATGACATGCAATATACTCGGCGTGATTGGCGAAATCGTAATCAGATTAAAACCCCGCAAGGTGTGCAATGGTTGACCGTGCCAGTTTTAGTGAAAGGAAAATATCATCAGAAGATCAGGGAAACTGAGATAGATGGTGTTGACTGGGCCGCTTCACATTGGAAATCTCTGGTTCAAAATTACAGTCGTGCTCCGCACTTCAATGAAATTGCAGAATGGCTTGAGCCGCTTTATCTGAATGAAAGTTATACTCATATTTCAGAGCTTAATCAGCGATTTATTCAGGCTATTTGCGATTACTTGGAAATCAAGACAGTTATTAGTCGTTCATCGGATTATGAGTTGGTCGACGGTAAGACGGAACGCCTTGCCAATCTTTGTGCACAGGCTGGGGGGAGCGAGTACGTCTCCGGGCCATCTGCCAAGGACTACGTTGATGAAGCTGTATTTGAAGCGATGAATATAAAGTTAACCTGGTTCGATTACTCAGGTTATCCGGAGTATTCGCAGTTATGGGGCGAGTTTACCCATGGCGTCACGGTCCTTGACCTGCTTTTTAATTGTGGAAAAGACGCTCATCGCCAAATGAGGCATGTTGCTCCATGAAGCTCTCAATCGTAGCCACTCTTTATCAGTCAGCCTCTTACATAGAGGAGTTTCATTCGCGCGTGAGTGCTGTCGCGATGACGCTTGCAGGGGATGATTATGAGATCCTGCTGGTGAATGATGGATCTCCCGATAACAGTCTTGATATCGCCATCTCGCTCACTGAACGAGACCATCATGTCGTACTTATCGATCTCTCCCGTAATTTCGGCCATCATAAGGCCATGATGACGGGGCTCTCCCACGCAAAAGGCGAAAAAATATTCCTGATTGACAGCGATCTGGAAGAAGAGCCGGAGTGCTTGCTCAGCTTTGACCAGCAAATCAATCAGACCGCCTGTGATGTTGTTTACGGAGTGCAGGAGCAGCGCAAAGGCGGCTGGTTTGAGCGATGGAGCGGCCGGTGGTTCTATCGTTTCTTTCAAGCCCTGACTGGACTCGCCCTGCCAGAGAATATTGTCACTGCAAGATTAATGACTCGTCGCTACGTGGACGCTTTACTGCGCCATAAGGAACGAGAGGTATTTATTGCCGGTCTTTGGCATATTACCGGGTTTGAACAGCAGCCGCAGACGGTCAAAAAGAGCAATACCAGTCAGACGACTTATACACTCAGAAGAAAAATGTCTATATTGGTGAATTCGGTAACATCGTTCAGCAATGCGCCATTGATTGGTATTTTTTATATAGGTGTGTCTATTTCGTTTTTCGCACTACTTTATATTCTATATTTGACAGCGCACTGGATGTTTCTCGCAAAGCCAATGAGCGGCTGGACGTCGGTCATGGCCTCTATCTGGCTACTTGGCGGCATGATAATTTCGTTTATCGGTGTCGTGGGGATCTATCTTTCCAAGATATTTTCCGAGTCAAAACAGCGCCCCTACACTATCGTGAGGCAGATTTATGCACAGCGACAAAACTGAGCTCCTTGATGAAGTAGCGAGCTATTACTCGAGCAAGCTTGCACTGCATGGCGAGACACCGAATGGGGTGGACTGGAATGGTGAACAGGGCCAGGCGCTGCGTTTCGAGCAACTCTGCAAAGTAATCGATGGCCCGCAGGACTGTACTGTCAATGATCTGGGATGTGGCTACGGTGCGCTGGTTGACTACTTAAATAACAAGCCTCAGAAATTTTCATATCTTGGTATAGATGTTTCAAAAGAGATGATTCAGGCCGCCGAACAGCGTTACGCAAAACTGTCCGGTGTTCGATTCATTGCCGGGTCCGAGCCCGACATAGTCGCTGACTATGGCGTTGCCAGTGGTATTTTTAATGTTCGCCTGGGTCGTTCAGACGACGAGTGGCTGAGCTATCTTGAAAAAACACTGGATGTTCTGGATCGAACAAGTCGTCTGGGGTTCTCTTTTAATTGCCTCACCTCCTACTCTGACGAAGATAAGAAGCGAGATGATCTGTACTACGCCGATCCTTGCCTGTTATTTGATATATGCAAGCGGCGTTACTCTCGTCATGTAGCCCTTCTGCACGATTATGGGTTGTACGAATTCACTATTCTTGTAAGGAAAATGTGATGAAAAAAAAATTAGTGATTTTCGGCTCTGGCGATATTGCGCAGCTGGCCCACTTTTATTTTAGTACAGACTCCGCTTATGAGATTGTTGCTTTCACTGTGGACGGTAGTTATATCGAGGCGCCTACGTTCTGTGGTCTGCCAGTCGTTGCATTCGAAGACGTAGCCGAGCACTACCCAACGCACAGTCACGAGCTGTTTATTGCCCTGAGCTACTCGAAGCTCAATGCAGTGCGCAAAGAAAAATATCTTGCAGCCAAGGCGCTCGGCTACACGCTTGCCAGTTACATAAGCAGTCATGCCACGGTGCTCAATGAAGGCCGGATTGGCGACAATTGTTTTATTCTTGAAGACAATACCATTCAGCCATTCGTTAATATTGGCAATAATATTACTTTGTGGAGCGGTAACCATATTGGTCACCACTCTACGATTCAGGATCATACGTTTATCGCATCCCATGTAGTGATTTCTGGTGGTGTGCATATCGGCGAGCAGTGCTTTATCGGGGTCAATGCGACTCTTCGTGATCATATAACGGTCGAGGACAAGTGCGTCGTTGGTGCAGGTGCACTGCTGTTAGCAAACGCTGAACAGGAGGGTGTCTTTATCGGCACGGCGACTGAGCGCTCTAAAGTTCCCAGCAGCAAGCTGAGAAAACTATGAAGTCGACATGGAAAAAGCTCGGGCAATTATTTTTTGTCGAGGGTGATGCGCGTCATCCCAAGTTATTATCTCATGCCGCCAACCCGTTACCGGTACATCTGCACGATGATGTCTTTCGGGTATTTTTCAGTGGTCGGGATTCTGATAACCGCTCCTCCGTTGGGGCTGTGGATATCGATATTGAAAAACGAAAAGTCATCAAAGAACACCCTTCACCTTTCATGGAACACGGACCGAAAGGCAGTTTTTACGCTGATGGTATAAGCATTGGTAACTGCTACACGGTGGATGGCGTGCAATACATGCTTTTCATGGGTTGGCAGGCGCCAATTGATCAGCATTGGAGGGGGGATGTCGGCAGGTTAGTTGTCAATGCGGATACTACGCTGACGCTTGATAGCAAAAATCCGTTCATGAGCGCTGATAAAGACGATCCTATAAGCCTTTCTTACCCGTGGGTGCGTGAAGACGGAAACGGCGGGTATGACATGTGGTATGGATCGACCCGTACTTGGGATTCGGGTAACGGAGAAATGATTCATGTGATCAACTCGGCGCATTCCCTTGATGGCGAGAACTGGAAGCGTAACGGCTTGGCAATCCCCTTCGAACTTGGAGTCGCTCAAGCGTTTTCGCGCCCAACCGTCGCAAAAAACCATCTGGGTGGATTGGAGATGTGGTTCTCCTATCGCAGCGGAGCCGGGGAAACCTATCGTATCGGCTACGCAACCACTGACGAAGGCAAGCAATGGCGATTGGCGCTGGAGGAAGCCGCTATCGATGTTTCATCGGAAGGCTGGGATAGCGAGATGATCGAATACCCGTTTGTGTTTGATCATAAGGGAAGTCGGTACATGCTTTATAACGGTAATGGCTATGGTAAAACCGGCTTTGGCCTGGCTGTGCTGGAGAGAGGCTGATGGCTCGTATATTCGATTATGTGTATATATTTGCAACCATCCTGTTGACCGTCTATGGGCAACTTATTCTTAAATGGCGAATCTCTCACTACGGTGCATTCCCCTCTGACACAACTCAAAAAATTAAATTTCTTTTTTTGCTGTTTTTGGATCCGGCGATTGTTTCAGGGTTCGCAGCGGGATTTTTAGCATCGTTAGCCTGGATGGCGGCGATGACCAAGTTTGATCTTAGTCACGCCTATCCATTTATGAGCTTGAACTTCGTTGTCGTTTTGCTTTTAAGTGGTTGGATTCTAAGTGAGCCAATGACACTCCAGAAATCAATGGGCGTTGGCCTGATTATTCTGGGCACAGTTATTGCCGCGCGTGGATAACAACGAAAAGCAAGTACCTAACGAAGTTTGGCGGTGAGGTTTTCTACTCCACGCTCTCGCACCCAGAATAATGTCGCGCCGGCCACTGCCGCCGGCATCATCAGGATATTGACCACCGGAATCAGCAGCACCAGGTAAACACTCCCGCCGAAGCTCATGCTCTGCCAGCGCTTCTCACGCAGCCAGGCGAGCATCTCGTTCCAGCCCAGCTTGTGGTTGTCCGCCGGGTAGTCGATGTACTGGATCGCCATCATCCATACGCCGAACAGTAGCCACAGCGGTGCGGCGATGATGTTCACCACCGGGATGAACGAGAGGATGAACAGCCCGATCGCCCGCGGCAGGAAGTAGCCGAGTTTGCGCATTTCCCGGGCGAGGGTGCGCGGGATCATGGCGATCAGTTCACCCCAGCTGAAAGCCGGGAAGTCGTCGGTGCCGCGCACCACCACTTCGACTTTCTCCGCGAGAAAACCGTTGAACGGCGCAGCGATGACGTTGGCGAGCATGGTGAAGGTGAAGAACACCATCAACACCACCAGCACCACGAAAATCGGCCAGAGGATGTAGCTGAGAAAACTCAGCCAGTCGGGCAGAGACGGCATCAGCGTATCGACCCACAGACTGAATTGATGGCCGGCCAGATAGATCAATCCGACGAACAGCACCAGATTGATTGCCAGCGGCAGCAACACGAATAAACGCAGGCTGGGGCTGAGGACCAGCTTGAGGCCTTCGCGCAGGTATTGCGGGCCGGACAGAACAGGGGCGGGCATATCGAGCTCCGAGCAGAAGGGAAACGCGCCGACCTTACCGGCTTTGCCTTACGGGCGAAAGCGCGGTCGCAGCATCGACATCAACAGTAACAAAGGCGTCTATATATTGGCCGTGACGGGATAGAGACCGCCTATGAGCTGGATTGTTAAACCGTATTTCCTTAATCTTCGCCCCCTCGATACGCTGCACCCAATCTTTTTACAGGACTGTCGAGTTCAAGCCTTCCCCAAGTGCTTTCAACGGTCCTTTTTTATTCCCGCCGGCAACCCGGCGTTCCGCGCCAGGTATTCCGGGCCGGTCAACAGGAGCAGGTCATGTCTGAAGTCCGTCATTCGCGAGTGATTATTCTCGGTTCCGGCCCTGCCGGTTACAGCGCCGCGGTCTATGCCGCCCGTGCCAACCTCAAGCCACTGCTGATCACCGGTATGCAAGCCGGCGGTCAACTGACCACCACCACCGAAGTCGACAACTGGCCGGGCGATGTCCACGGTCTGACCGGCCCGGCGTTGATGGAGCGGATGCGTGAGCACGCCGAGCGCTTTGAAACCGAGATCGTTTTCGATCACATCAATGCCGTGGACTTCGCCGCCAAGCCTTACACCCTGACCGGCGACAGCGCGACTTACACCTGCGACGCCCTGATCATCGCCACCGGCGCCAGCGCTCGCTACCTGGGCCTGCCATCGGAAGAAGCGTTCATGGGCAAAGGCGTTTCGGCCTGCGCGACGTGCGACGGTTTCTTCTACCGCAACAAGCCAGTGGCCGTGGTCGGTGGCGGTAACACCGCTGTCGAAGAAGCCCTGTACCTGGCCAACATCGCCAGCACCGTGACCCTGATCCACCGTCGCGAAACCTTCCGCGCCGAGAAGATCCTGATCGACAAGCTCAATGCTCGCGTTGCCGAAGGCAAGATCATCCTGAAGTTGAACTCGAACCTGGACGAAGTCCTGGGCGACAACATGGGCGTGACCGGTGCTCGCCTGAAGAACAACGACGGCAGCTTCGACGAGCTGAAAGTCGACGGCGTGTTCATCGCCATCGGCCACACCCCGAACACCTCGCTGTTCGAAGGCCAGCTGACATTGAAAGACGGTTACCTGGTGGTGCACGGCGGCCGTGAAGGCAATGCGACCGCGACCAACGTTGAAGGCATCTTCGCCGCCGGTGACGTGGCTGACCACGTTTACCGTCAAGCGATCACCTCGGCCGGCGCCGGCTGCATGGCGGCACTGGACACCGAGCGTTACCTCGACGGTCTGCAGAACGCTTCGTTCTGATTCTGTTGAAATGAAAAAAAACCGGCTTCGGCCGGTTTTTTTGTGCCGCTCATTTTGCTTGTCCTGTAGGAGCCGGCTTGCTGGCGATGCAGGCGGCGCGGTGCTCCTGTCATACCGAGTCGACTGGATCGCCAGCAAGCCGGCTCCTACAGGGATCAGGTCAGCTTTTTCAGGCACGCTTCCAGGATGTCGAGGCCTTCTTCCAGCACCGCCGCCTCCGTGGTCAACGGCGCCAGCAGCCGGATGATGTGCCGCGACTTGCCGCTAGGCATCAGCAGCAACCCCGCTTCACGGGCCAGGGCCAACAGTTGTGTCAGCTGCGCCGGGGCGGGTGTGCCGTCGGCGTTGGCCAGTTCGATGCCGCGCATGGCGCCGACACCGGTCAGGCGTCCGAGATAAGGGGAAACCTTGTTGGCTCGCCAGGCTTCGTAGCGGCTGACGATTGCTTCTTCCTGCTGCGAACCCCAGGCGTGCAGGTTGGCGTCGGTCATTTCATCCAGCGTCGCCAACGCAGCGGCGCAGGCGATCGGATTGCCCGAGTAAGTGCCGCCCAGTCCGCCCTTGGGCAAAGTGTCGAGCAACGACTTGCGCCCGACCACCGCCCCCAGCGGCACGCCGCCGGCAATGCTTTTGGCCAGCAGGATCAGGTCCGGCTCGATGCCCAGTCGCGAGAACGCAAACCGCTGGCCGGTGCGGCCGAAGCCGGACTGAATTTCATCGGCGATCAGCAGGATGTTCTTTTCATCACAGAACTTGCGCAAGGCCTGAGCGAACTCGACATCCATCGCCAGGAAACCGGCTTCACCCTGCACAGGCTCGACGATAAAGCACGCCACGTCGTCGACATCGATCTCGACGCTGAACAGCCGATCCATCGCCTTCAACGCTTCGGCGCAGGTCACGCCGTTGTCCTTGCTCGGGTAGGGCAAATGGAACACCGGACCGGGCAACACGCCGACCTTCTGTTTGTAGGGCGCGACTTTGCCATTGAGGTTGAGAGTGGCGAGGGTGCGCCCGTGGAAGGCACCGTCGAAAGCGATGACGGCCGTGCGACCGGTCGCGCCCCGGACGATCTTCAAGGCGTTTTCCGCCGCTTCCGCGCCGCTGTTGGTGAGCATGCCGCTGACCGGGTAATCCACCGGGATGAACGCGGCCAGACGCTCCATGAGTTCGAGGTAAGGCACGTGCGGGGCGGCGTTGAACGCGTAGTGCGTCAACCGGGTGGCTTGTTCGCGAATGGCCTCGACGATGCGCGGGTGGCAATGGCCGAGGTTCAACACGCCGATGCCGCCGACAAAGTCGATGTAGCGTTTGCCCTCGGTGTCCCAGACCTCGGCATTTTTGCCGTGGCTGAGCGTGACAGGGTGCACGATGTTGATCGACCGGCTGATGGTTTCGCTGCTCATGGATGACCGACTCTGAAGAAGGGAGGCTCTTCTTTTATCTAAGCCGCGAGCAGTGGTGCCGGGCAAACGAAATAAAGTTGCCGGGTCAATCTTAAAAGTCGGGATGTGGTTTGAGCGTTGTGCAAATTCAGCCAGGCAACACAAAACCCTGTAGGAGCCGGCTTGCCGGCGATGGCGTCTTCGAAGGCGAT
>NZ_JAGYFZ010000111.1:0-18718 GCF_019946675.1 Pseudomonas sp. BF-B-15 | reverse complement strand
CTCGACATTACCGCTCAGCGTGTAGCTGGCCAACGAAGTCTGCACGGTGTCCGTACCGCCACCCGCCACCTCGACCACCACGTCTGTGGCTGCATCGACGATGTAGGTATCGTTGCCCGCGCCCCCGACCATCCGGTCTGCACCCGCACCGCCATCGAGGAGGTCGTTACCCACCCCGCCGGTGATGGTGTTGGCCAGTGCGTTACCGGTACCTGTGAAGTTACCGGCACCGGTATAGGTCAGGTTCTCGACGTTGGCATCGAGCAGGTAGCTCGCGAAGGCGGTTTGCACCAGATCGGTACCGCCACCCACCGCCTCGGTGATAAGGTCACCGACGTTGTCGACCACATAGGTGTCGTTGCCGGCACCGCCGTTCATGGCATCCGCGCCAAGCCCGCCGTTGAGGGTGTCGTTACCGTCCTCGCCATTGAGGATGTCGTTGTCGTCTCCACCGTTGAGGATGTCGTTGCCATTGCCGCCAAACAACTGGTCGGTACCGGCCAGGCCATTCAGCGTATCGCTCCCGCCCAGGCCAAGCAGCACATCGTTACCGGCGCCGCCGGTGAGGGTGTTCGCCTGTGCGTTACCTTGCAGCACTACGCCACTGAGCACCGCAACCGCTGCGGTTGCCGCGGAAGTCAACGTCTCCAGCGTGCCGAAGCCGTCGGTGTAGCGCACGATCACCCGTATTTGCAGGTTGCCCTGCGCCACACCCGGGGTGAAGGTCGAGGCCGTCGCGCCGTTGATGTTGGAGAAGGAAGCACCGATACCTTGCTGCCATTGGTAGCTGAAGGTGCCCAGCCCGTCCACATCGGCAATCCCGGCAGTCAGCGCCGTCAGCACTTGCCCTTGATCCGGTGTCGTATCGCTGATCAGCAACGCGCCTGTCGGTGCATCGTTGACGTTGTCCACCGGCCCCAGGATGTTGGACGCAACGCTTTCGGCCACACCGAAGTTATCGACGTAACCGATCATCACGCGCACTTCCTGGCCGACCTGAGCCTGGCCAAGCGAGAACGTGCTACCGGTAGCGCCAGCGATGTTGACGAAGCCAAGCCCGTCGTTCGCCTGCCACTGGTAGGTGAACTGCGGATTGGTCAGGCCATCGGCGTCGACGATGGTCGACGTGTCGGCGGTCAACAGCTGGTTCTGCACGGCAAGCCCGGTAACGGTCGCCCCTTCGGTCGGTTCACTGTTGCCGGACGATTCGACGATCTCCAGCGTGCCCTGGGCATCCTGGTACACCGCCCGGACGCGGATGTTCAGACCCGCCTCATCGGGGCCCACCAGGAAGGTGGAGCCAGTCGCCCGCGTTGCCTCGCCAGCGGCGACAAAGGTGATGTCTTCATAGACGCCCGTACCGGGAATGGTTTCGACCTGCCAGTAGTAAGCTACCCCGCCGGTTATCGCGCCGGTCGGATTGGCCGCACTCTGGTTGTCCGCGTCGTGTACCCCCGCACCGCTGACGCGCAACAACTGGCCGGCGACCGGCGTATCTTCACGCACACCGGTAGTCGCATCGAGGATTGCCAGGTGACCCGATGGGTCGCTGTTTTGCACGGTGCCGACTCCGGACGGTATCGCAACGTCAGCGAACTGCAGACGCTCGATGCCCGTCAGGCGATCGACGCCATCACGCCCAAGCACCGAGTCGGTCACGATGACAGTGTCGCCATCGATTTCGATGCCGTATTCCCCCAAAGTACCGGAGAACAACGCCGTATCGAAGCTGTCAGTGCCGGTCAGAATCTCCCGCACGATGACCAGTTGGCCAGGGTTGTACGTGCCGTTCAGCATAAACGGCACCAGTGGCTCCATGCTGTCGAACGTGGCGATTTCATCGCCAGTGCCGTCAGCGTTCGCCCGTACGCTGATGCGTACGTTCAGCCACTTGTCACCATCAATGATGTCGTCACCGCCGCGACCTTCGATCAGGTCGCTGCCGCTACCGCCGAGGATGATGTTGCCGCCATCGAAGAACGTCGCTCCGGCTGGCAGCAGATCCGCCAGGCCGTTGATCAGGTCGATGTGGGTCAGCACACTGCCGGTTGCACCCGCAGTAGGCAGCGATGTGGCGTCTTCGTTATCACCGCGCAGGAAGTCACCGTGCGACGAACCCGACAGACCTTCCATGATGTCGAAACGCACCAGCGCCGAAGCACCTGAACCCGGTACTGGCGGAACATCGAAGAAACGGTCCGTGAAATCGATGGTCACGCCCTGCGCGAGCCCCTTGAAGGTTGCCCAGTCGAAGCCGGAGCCGCCGATATAGCGATCACCGAAGCCGAGACTGCCGACCATGATGTCATCGCCGCCTTCGCCGTTGAACTTATCGTTCTCGTTACCGCCGATGAACACATCGTGGCCAACGATAGGGTCGTTGCCGAGCGGGTCGAAGTTGTCGCCAGGTGCACCGTCCGAAGTGCCCTTCTCGATCCAGTCGTCGCCTTCGTTACCCATGTCCTGTTCGTTGGCTTTGCTGCCCAGGATGAAGTCGTTGCCATGACCACCAATGGCTTCGGAGGCGTCCTCACCGGTCACGATGAAGTCATTGCCGAACCCGCCGATGATCAGGTTGACGCCGTTACCTCCGTGCAGCACGTCGTTGCCGTCGCCACCCTGGATGTTATCGTCGCCGCCCTTGTCGGTGATGATGTCGTCGCCGGAGCCACCGCGCAGTTGGTCGTTGCCGTCACCGCCTTCGATGCGATCGTTGCCGCCGTCGCCCCAGACCGTGTCATCCCCCTCACTCGCGATGAGAATATCGGCGCTGTTGGTGCCGCCCATCACGATGTGCTCTGCACCGGTGTATTTGATGTAGTTGGCATCCGGCCCTGCGGTCAGAGGGTTGTCGCGGAACACCACCTGTTCGCCGTTTTCGCCAAGCGGATCGGCATTGCCCAGGCCTTCGTTGAATTGCTTGCTCTGGTCCCTTTCCAGATAGAACGCAACGTCCGAGAACACCAGGCCCGGCAAGTGCGTGGCCGAGGTGTTGGCCATGATCAGCTTGGCGAACGAGTTGCTTTCAAGCTCGGCATTCATCGACAGGCCAGCGGTACGTTCCAGGTAGTAGAAGCGGTCGCCATCCTGCAGTTTTTCCAGCTGGTTCTCGAACACGAAGTTGAAGGTCGAGCCGAGCATGCCGCCGAACGGCGTTTTCGCTTCGGCCAGGCCGCCGATCCACAGGTCGATGGCATCGACCCCCGTGATAGTCACGCCCTTCAGATCGTCGGCTGTTCCCAGCACGCCATCCTTGCCAGCCCGCGTTACGTTGGTCCAGTCACCGGTGCCGTTGAGGAAGTCCAGACGATCAGTCGGTGCATCCGGACCACCGAATACCAGCGCCATGGCAGCAGCGCGTTTGCCTTCCAGCGTGGTCGCCGCCGTGATCGTCTCATGGGTGCCATAGGCTGCAATGAAGTTGATCAACGACTCCGGATGTTTGAGGTGCTGCACCAGGTCGACCCAGCTGGTGTACGGCTTGAGTTGGGTGTCACCGGTTTGGCTGTAGATGTCGCGGCGAATCGCGTTGAGTGAAGGAATCCCCACGTCGCGGCCACGGGCGATGTTGATCGCCGGCAGGTCGAGCGGCAGCCCCAGCAGGTTGTTGCGCAGCGCCTCGGTGACGAACTCGTCGATTTCGTTACCGGCTTGCCGAGTGATCCCCCGCACGATCGCACTGGTCGCATCCTCAGGCGTCACGCCACTGGCGGCGTACGCCAACGGGTTGAGGAACGCCGCGATCAGGCCCAGTTGCTGATCGGGATCAGCACTGTTCGGATCGCCGATCACGTTGAAATCAACGTCGAAGCGATCGACGGTCTCGGTCAGCATCGAGTGGCCAAACCGGTACACGGTGTGGGCGAACTCGGCGACGATCGAGGCATCGAGGTCAACGTCATAGACCTGGGTCGGTGCGAAAAACAGGTCGACGTTAGGCTGGATGGTCCGGGCAAATTCCTCGAACACCAGATGCTGATACTGCATCTCGGTGCCGAACTTGGCCGCCTGGAACAGGCGTTCGCCATTCCATACCAACGCATCTATCTCCGCCTGATTGACCGGCAACGCGCTCACTGGATTGAGCAGCCACTCGTTCAGGAAAGCCACGTCACCCGAGTCGAGCACGGTGTCTTTGGTTTGCGCGACCAGCCGATTGTGCTCGGAGTGGAAGATCGCATGCACCGCCGTCAGGCCGATGTTCTCGTTGACCCGGCCGTCGCCAGCGATGTAGTGCGCATCCAGCAACTCGTTGTCGTAGGCCAGGTTGGCCCCGGTTTGTGGATTGACCGGCACGTCGTTGCCAGTTTCAGAATCGCCATCAGGCGCGAGCACGCCACCGATGAACACCGGCGCGGCATTGTGGGCAATGTCGACGAGGAACTGGTGACCGGTGCGCACAGCATTGGTCAGGTCAATAGGGGCAAGCGGATTACCTTCGACAAGCTCGTCATCCGCCGTACCGCCAAGACCGTCAAGGCCTTTCATCACGACCATCGGGAAGCCGTTCGGCCCCTTGATGAAATTGCCATAGGCATCGGTCGCCAACAGCGGGGCGTTATCGACGTCGGCATCGGTCAGGTGGATACCCAGAATGTCGTTGGCTTGCGCCTTTACCACTTTCCAGGTGGCCATGCCACCGATTTCGCTGTCGTCTGAAGTACCAAACTTACCGTCCGCTCCCAGGTCACGGTTGGTGATCAGCCTGCCCGTCGCGATGGGTCCGTCATCGGTCAGCAGATACCCGCGCAGGAACACCTGATGCGATGGGTGCGAGCTGTAGGTCTGGTTTTGGTCCACGAACGGCGTGGTGGTGTTGGAGTGCTCATGGATGTCATCGGCCGTGCCGAGAACACCATCCGCGCCTGGCTGGTTGGTCGCGCGGGTCAGCACCATGAAGTTAGCGTTGCCGCCTGGCACATACAGCGGATCATCCGGTTGCAGCGGAATGAAGATGGTGCCCGAACCGCCTTTGGTCACCAGGTCCAGACCGTGATCGAAGAACTGCCCGAAGAAGGTCATCCAGGCGTTGAACGGCGCGGACAACCCGGCATCCGGAGCGGTGTTCTCGAACATGTACACATCGTGGTCGTCGCCAGTACCGAACTGACCATCCAGGCCGGGGCTGGCGACTATCCGTACGCCATCCTTGAGCACATCGTCGCTACCCTCCGCGCCGAAGTTGAGCACACCGTCCGCGCCCACGTCGTACGCCGTGGCATACGCCGCCGGGTTATTCGACGTCTGATCGACGATCAGATTGCTGATCGTGCGCGGCTGCGAGTCAAACACATTGCCGCTGGTCTGCTGATACGACGATCCCGGAATGGCCGGCGAGCCAGGGCCAAAGAACCCGGCAGGTGCACCTTCCGCCGGATTGAAGACCGGATCGGTCAAACGCGGGAAGGTGTTATCCGCAGCACCAAACTCGGTGTTGTTGATGCCATTGAGGTTCATCAGGTTGTTGTTCGAGCCATCGACCGCACGCAGGCCCAGCGGCGCACGGATGTTCGGGATCAGCGAGAGGATGTCCTGACCGCCCGCTTCAGCCTCGGCAATCTTGATCTGATCAAGGATGAAGTTGAGGTCGGAGCGGACCATGTTAAGGCCCGGGCCACCCTCGGTGGCATTGACTACCGGTGTCGGTGCGGTCGGCACGACCGGTGCGCCGGGAGCCACGACGCCTGTCGGTTGCGAGAACACCACTTCAGTCGTGCCATGGCCATCCTGGTAGATCGCCTTGACCCGCAGTGACAACCCGGCAAGATCCGGCGAGACCTTGAACGCGGTGCCATCGGCACTCTGGAACGCCAGGTCACCCGCAGGCAACAGGATGATGTCTTCGAACACGCCACTGCCGGGGTCGGCTTCGAACTGCCAGTAGTAAGACACCGAAGTATTGTTGACGAGACCCTGCGGGTTACCCGCAGTGACGTTGTTGGCATCGCTCACCCCGAGCATGCTCACGGTCAGTGTGTCGCCCACTGTAATGTCGCCGCCGTTGCCATCCGTGACAGTCGGCCTGCCGACCGGTTGTGCGTTCAGCCCCGGTACCAGCACCCGCTGGGTGTCGGCGAATTGCAGGCGCTCGATATGCAGCAGGGTATCGGTGCCGTCGCGACCCGCAACGGTATCCGTCACCGTCCAGACATCGTCCGCCAGGTTGGCCGTGCCACGGGTGTCCTGGGTCACCGTGTACTCGGACTGAAGCCCGGAGAAAATCGCGGTGTCGAACGCCGCCCCGCCCGTCGAGGTGCCGGGCAGGATTTCCCGCACGGCCTTGAGCTGCCCAGGGTTATACGTACGGTCCAGCATGAACGGGATCATATCAGCCATGCTGTCGAAGCTGGCGATCTCGGGGCCGGTATGGTTGACGTCGCCGGGGGCATAAACTGCGATTCTGACGTTGATCCATTTGTCGCCATCGATCAGATCATCGCCGCCGCGGCCCTCGATCAGGTCACTGCCATTGCCACCGAGGATGATGTTGCCCGTGGCAAAGCCGGTGGTCGGCAAGCCGGCATCGGACAGGAACTGCGCCAGTCCACGGATCAAGTCCACATTGGTCAGTGCACCACCCGTGGCACCACCGTGGTTGAGGATAGTGACCGCATCAACATCATCGCCTTTGAGGACGTCGCCGAAATTCGAACCGGACAAGCCTTCGACCTCGGCGAAACGGTCGAGAATCGAGGCCGGCGAGGCACCGACCGGATTGAACACCCCGGCGTTCTGGTTTGGCGCGTTGCCGTGTGGCTGGGCCAGCGCGGCCAGGGACAAGTCGGCGGTCACGCCGACCTGGTCATTTTTGAAGGTCACCCAGTCGAACCCGGACATGCCGTCCATCTTGTCCTGGGCATCGCTGCCGACAAAGATGTCATCGCCACCCTCGCCGATCATTTCATCGAAGCCACCACCGCCGACAAAGATGTCGTTGCCGACCACATCGTCATTGAGCAATGGCGAGAAGTTATCGCCAGGCGCACCGTCCTGGGTGCCTTTCTCGATCCAGTCATCACCTTCGTTGCCGGTCGGTGGCAGGTTGGTCTTGGCACCGAGGATGAAGTCGTCACCCTGACCGCCGAAGGTGGTGCTGATGTCTTCGGTGGTGATGATGAAGTCCTGGCCATCGCCGCCAAGGATCAGGTTGCCCGCAACCCCCATTTTACCGGCCACGATCACGTCGTTACCGGCATTGCCTTCCAGGCGGTTGTCGCCGAACGAGTCGGTGATGATGTCATCACCCGCGCCGCCAAGTACCGCATCGTTCCCGGCGCCGCCCTCGAGGACATCGTTGCCGCCGTCGCCGTAAACGGTGTCATCACCTTCACCGGAGATGATGATGTCATCGGCGGCGGTGCCGCCGAGGACGACATGATCTTCACCGGTGTAATGCAGAAAATTACTGTCCGTGCCCACGGTGTCGGGGTTGTCGCGGATCACCAGCGGCACGACTTCCACGCCGTTGATCATGATGCCGCCCGTCGGGTCGTCACGACCGCCGACGCCAAGGCCGGTGAACTGATTGGCCTGGGTCACTTCGAGAGTGAACGTCGGCGTCAGGAACACGGTGTTCGACAGGTGGGTGACATCGGTGTTGAGCATGATCAGCTTGGCGAAGGAGTTGTTCTCAAGCTCGGTGCCGAAGTTCAGGCCCGCCGTACGCGACAGGTAGTAGAACCGGTCGCCGTTCTGCAACGCCTCCATCTGGGTTTCAAACACGAAGTTGAACGTCGAGCCGAGCATACCGCCGAACGGCATCTTCTCTTCGGCAAGGCCGCCGACCCAGAAGTCGATGTCGTCGACACCGGTGGTGGTGACGCCATTGACCATGGCGTAGGTGCCCGAGCTGTTAAGGAATGCCAGGCGATCCTCTTCCGTGGCGGTAAAAGTACGCTCATCGGCAGTGCCGGCGTTGATCACCGCGCTGCCGCCAAACACCAGGGCCGCAGCGACCGCACGCATCTCGACCAGCGTATCCACATCGGCCGCAGTCAATGCACCGTGAGTACCGAAGGCCGCGATGAAGTTGACCAAGGATTCGGGGTGTTTGAGGTTTTCCGCCAAGTCAGCCCAACTGATGTACGGCTTGAGTTGGCTGTCGCCGGTTGCCTGGTAAAACTCACGCCGCGCCTCATTCAACGTAGGGATGCCGGTGTCGCGACCACGCGCCAGGTTCAGGGCCGGCAAATCGAGGGGCAGACCCAGCAGATTGTTGCGCAACGCTTCGGTGACGAACTCGTCGATCTCGTTGCCGAGCTGACGGGTCACACCGCGAATGATCGCCCCTGCCGCTTCGTCAGCGGTAGCCCCGCTGCCGGCAAATGCCAGAGGGTTGAGGAAGGCTGCGATCAGACCGAGTTGCGCGTCAGGGTTGTTCGGGTCAGAGAGGACCGGATTGAATTCGGGGTCAAAGCGATCGACTGTCTCGGTCAACATCGAGTGACCGAAGCGATACACCACGTGGGCGAACTCGGCGAGGATGGCCGGGTTGATCGAGGTGTCATAGCCGTTGGGGGCAAGGAATTCGTCGACCTGCGGCTGAACGGTCCGCGCAAATTCCTCGAACACCAGGTGCTGATACTGCATCTCGGTGCCGAACTTGGCGGCCTGGAACAGCCGTTCGCCATCCCACACCAATCCTGCGATTTCGGCGGGAGTCGTCGGAATTGCCGCGACGTCGTCTGCCAGCCACTCATTGAGAAACGCCAGATCGCCAGAGGCCAGGATGGTTTCCTTGGACTGCTGGACCAGGCGGTTGTGTTCGGAGTGGAACACATGGTGCACAGTGGTCAGGCCGATGTTTTCGTTCGCCCGGCCATCGCCGGCAATGTAGTGAGCGTCGAGCAGTTCGTTGTCGTAGGTCAGGTTGTTGCCGCCCGCGCCCACTGGCTGCGCATTGCCGATTTCGGTGTCACCATCCGCCTGCAAAACCCCGTCGACGAGCACCGGCGCGGCATTGTGCGCGATGTCGTCGAGGAAGCCATGCCCGGTGCTCACGGCGTTGGCCAGACTGATCGGAGCATCCCGGTTGCCTTCGACCAGTTGCGTGATGTCATCCGCCGTACCGGCGATACCGTCTGCGCCGTTGCTGATGCGCATCACCACCTGCGGCATACCGCCCGGGCCACGGATGAAGTTGCCATACGCGTCGGTCGCCAGCAGCGGCACGTTGTGCACATCGGCGTCGGTCAGGTTGATCCCGAGAATGTCACGGGCCTGAGCCTTGACCACTGCCCAGGTCGCCATGCCGCCATTTTCGGCGCCGCCATCATCGGCAGTGCCGAACTCGCCATCGGCGCCCAGATCGCGATTGGTAATCAAGCGCCCGGTTGCAACAGGGTCACCTGCCGCGTTGATGACATACTCGCGCAGAAATACCTGATGCGAGGGGTGGGAGCTGTAAGTCTGGCTTTGGTCTACGAACGGCGAAGTGGTGTTGAGCTGCCCATCGTCCGTCGTGCCAACAATTCCGTCCGCGCCGGCCGTACGCACGGCCCGTGGCAGCACCATGAAGTTGGTCGGACTGCCCGGCACGAACAACGGATCGTCCGGCTGCAACGGAATAAACACAAAATCGGTAGCGCTCTTGCTGACCAGGTCGAGGCCGTGGTCGAAGAACTGGCCGAAGAAAGTCATCCACGAGTTGAAGCCCGCAGTCAGACCGGCGTCCGCCGACTGGTTGGGGATGAAGAACACTTGCTTGTCGTCATCGGTGCCGAAGACACCATCGGGACCGGGGCTGATGACCGGGTCGGCACCGCCGTTCGCCGCAACCGCAGCCGGGTTGTTGGCGGTCTGATCAACGATCAGGTTACTGATAATCCGTGGTTGTGGGTCGATCACATCCCCTGTCCCGGAGTATGACGCCAGAAACGAGGGGTCCAGCAGGCGCGGGAAGGCATTGTCCGCAGCGCCAAACTCACTTTGCCCGGTCACCAGGTTGTTGTAGCTGCCATCGACGGTGCGCAGGCCGAAAGGCACCTGACTGTTGGGTAGCAAATCACTGAGGCTAGCGCCGTCGGCATGTGCTTCTGCGATGAAAATTTGTTTGAGGATGAACTCCAGGTCGGACTTGTTGAAATTGGCCATTTTGCTTGCCCTCGATTTCTTTGGTGAAGGGCACGGGACGAAAAGAATCCTCCCGCGCCCAGTCGGGTGCTGGCTTGCGCAGTGTGTAGGTTCATTTTTTTGGCGAGAGCTGACACGGGAAGGCAAAGCCGTCAGTACGGCCCCCGGTATGCGCGCCTGGAATTCGCGGAACTCGCGAAAGAATGGCTCGCTAAGCGATCAGGCAGAGCGAACCCGGGCCCTAGGCGGGCCATGGAAACTTGAGGTCAAGGCGAACTTGCTGAACAGCCCCTTCCCTCTGCAGTAGAACGAAGTGATCGACATGCTGTGCTCCTTCGGAGAACCACCGCGCTTTTCGCTGCCAAAGAGTTGACAGACTTCAGGCGGACGGTTGTCGTCAATGAGTAAGACTAAAGTTGGATAGCAAAAAATTGTCAATTTTACGACGGACAAACCGGACGACCGGTGCTAAGCCTCTCAACTCGCTGTTTTTAATGGACTTATAGAAAGATTGACGCACCATTAGAGCGAAATGTTATTTCAGATTGTTTCGCCGCGACCTACGCTGCTTGCTACGGGAGCAACGCAGAAATTTGCATGAGATTCGCCCGAGAGCGAACCTGCGTATCGACGGCTACCCACGTGACTAAATCTGTTAGCTGCTGCTCCGCAAGGGCAAACGGCTTTTTGAAGAGGGGGTCAGCCAAATGCACAAGCAGTCGAACTCTCGATCCGAACTGGCCGACGCACTCTTCCGACTTCGTCGTAGTTTTTACTCCCTGGCGGGTTTCAGCGGCGTCATCAACGTCATGATGTTGACGCCAGCCGTTTACATGTTGCAGGTCTATGATCGAGCCTTGGTCAGTCGCAACGTCACAACGTTGACGATGCTGACCGTTCTGGTGATAGGCCTGTTCTTGCTGATGTCCACGCTTGAAATGTTCCGCACCCGTGTGCTGATCCGGGTCGGCAACTGCCTCGACATGGACCTCAATCGACGCATTTTCACCGCCGCATTCGAGCGCAACCTGAACCGCGCCGGAGGCAATCCGGCCCAGGCCCTGCAGGATCTCGCGCAGGTGCGTCAGTTCCTCACCGGCAACAGCCTGTTCGCGTTCTTTGATGCGCCATGGACGCCGATCTACCTGCTGGTCGCCTACCTGATCCACCCGCTGCTCGGACTGGTCACGCTCATCGGCTCGCTGATTCTGATGGGCCTGGCTTACCTCACCGAGAAGGCGACGCAAAAGCCGCTGGCCGAAGCCAATCAGGCCGCCCTCTCCTCCGCCACCTACGCCAACAACAACCTGCGCAACGCCGAGGTCATCGAGGCCATGGGCATGTTGCCGTCGATCGGCAAGCGCTGGTACCAAAGCCATTTGCGCATTCTGGAAATGCAGACCCTGGCCTCAGACCGGGCCGCCCTGATCAGCAGCACCGGGCGCTTCGTGCGCATCACCTTGCAATCGCTGATCCTCGGCGCCGGTGCGCTGCTGGCGATCGAAGGCAAGATCACCCCCGGGATGATGATTGCCTGCTCGATCCTTACCGGCCGCGCGCTGGGCCCGGTGGAACAAGTCATCGCGTCGTGGAAGCAACTGCTTGGCTGCCGTTCGGCCTGGGGCCGGTTGAATGAAATGCTCAACGACTTTCCGCGCCGGCCACCGAGCATGTCGCTGCAACGCCCGCTGGGCATGCTGGCAGTGGAGAATGTGTACGCCGGCTCCCCCGGCACCAACAACACGATTCTGCGCGGGGTGAGCTTCAACCTTTCCCCCGGCGAAAGCCTTGGCATTATCGGCCCATCCGCCTCGGGCAAATCCACCCTCGCCCGCCTGTTGGTCGGCGTCTGGCCGGCACAGGCCGGCAAGGTGCGCCTCGACGGCGCGGACATATTCACCTGGAACAAAGGCGAACTTGGCCCTTGGCTCGGTTACCTGCCACAGGACGTGGAGCTGTTCGAAGGCACCATCGCCGACAACATTGCGCGCTTTGGCGAAGTGGACAGCGACGCGGTCATCCGCGCCGCCAGAACGACGGGCGTGCACGAGATGATCCTGCGTTTTGCGCAAGGTTATGAGACCCGCCTGGGCACCGATGGCAGCCCGCTTTCCGGTGGCCAGAAGCAACGCATCGCCTTGGCCCGCGCGCTGTATGGAGACCCCAATCTGATTGTGCTCGATGAGCCGAACGCCAACCTCGACGACGTCGGTGAAAAGGCGTTGGTCGATGCACTGGCCCAACTCAAAGACCGTGGCGCCACCGTCATTCTGATTTCCCACCGTCCCAATGTGCTCTGCGCCGTCGACAAGGTGCTGATGCTGCGTGACGGCGGCGTGCAGATGCTCGGCACTCGCGACGAAGTATTCGCAGCGCTGCGCAAGGCGAGTGTGATGCCTGCAGGCGCGTCGACTCCGCTGGCCTCCGTCAAAACGCGGGAGTGACCGATCATGCAAATGAGCCAACACACCGAGATGATTCACGTCGATCCCAGGAACGATGTAGATCTGGACGTCGCCAAACCTGTGCGCAGGGGCCTGTGGCTGGTGCTCGCCGGTTTCGGCGGCTTCCTCCTGTGGTCGTGGCTGGCGCCGCTGGATGCCGGCGTGGTAGCGACAGGCACGGTAAAAGTCACCAGCAATCGCAAAGCCGTGCAGCATCTGAGCGGCGGCACCGTGGAGGCCATTCTTGTCCGCGAAGGCGATTCCGTGAAAAAAGGCCAGGAGGTGGTCCGCCTCGATTCGCTGCGCGCCCTTGCCGAACAGGGTGCGGTCAGCGCCCAGTACATCGTCAGCAAGACGGTGGAAAACCGCCTGGAAGCGGAACGTGACAACCTCGACGTAGTGAACTTCGATCCCGAACTGTTCAAGCGCTTCGGGAATGACCACCGCCTGCTGGCTGCCATGGATCTGCAGCAACGCCTGCTGAACACCCGACGCGCCGGCCTCGCTGGCGAAATCAGCATCCTGCAGGAAAACCTCGCGGCGTCGGCGGTGCAGCTCAAGGGCCTGCAACAGGTCTATGGCGCCCGCGCCTCGCAGATCAACTTCCTCAACCAGGAACTGAAAGGCACCCGCGTGCTGGCAGCCGAAGGCTATGTGCCGCGCAACCGCCTGCTGGAACTGGAACGCAGCAATGCCGACCTCTCCGCCGGCCAGGCCGAGAACCTCAACAACATCGCTCGCGTGCGTAGCCAGACCACCGAAATCAAGCTGCGCATCCTGCAGCGCCAGCACGATTACCTGAAGGAAGTCGAATCGCAGCTCACCGACACCGCCAAGGAAAACACCACCCTGGCCGACCGTTTGCGTGCGCTGGACTATGAAGTGACCCACACGGTGATTCGATCGCCCATCGATGGCATGGTCCAGTCCCTGAGCATTGCGACTGTCGGCGGGATCATCCAGCCCGGCTTCAAGATCATGGAAATCGTTCCGGACAACGAGCCGCTGCAGGTCGACGCGATGATTCCCGTGCAGGCCATCGACAAGATGGTCCCCGGCCTCGCCGTGGACATTGCCTTCCCGGCCTTCAACCATGCCCAGACGCCCAACATCCCAGGCCGCGTGAAGACCGTTTCCGCCGACCGCCTGATGGACGAGGAAAGCAAGCAACCGTTCTA
This sequence comes from Pseudomonas sp. BF-B-15, assembly GCF_019946675.1. Taxonomy (NCBI): domain Bacteria; kingdom Pseudomonadati; phylum Pseudomonadota; class Gammaproteobacteria; order Pseudomonadales; family Pseudomonadaceae; genus Pseudomonas; species Pseudomonas sp. BF-B-15. The sequence goes on along the minus strand of NZ_JAGYFZ010000111.1, from coordinate 5,025 downwards.
TCTGGCTCAGGTAGAGGTCACACCCGATGGCATGAACCTGCTTGGCAGCAATCACATTCGTCCCGGCATGCCCGCCAGCGTCACCATCAAAACTGGCGAGCGCAACATGATGAGCTATCTTCTGAAACCAATGCTCGACCGTGTTGACAGCTCTTTCAAGGAACAATGAAATGGACCGTCATTGCCTGTTCGCCTGCCTGCTATCGCTGTCTCTGCCTGCCAGCGCCATTGATCTCAAACAAGCGTGGGATCTGTTGCAGTACCAAGGCCCCGTCTATCGCGCCGCTGTGCATGAAAAGGAGGCCGGCCTGGAAAACCGCGCCATCGGCCAGGCCGGTCTGCTGCCGCAGATCAGTGCCTCGGCCTACGACAACAAGGTCAATGGCACCCAGCGCCAGAGCGGCATCGAGAGGGATCTGGACTACGACTCCAAGGGCGCCAACGTGCGCTTGCGCCAGCCGCTGTTCAACAAACAGAAAATGGCCGAGTACCGCCAGGGTAAACAGCGTGCCGACTACAGCGTCGCGGTGTTCGATGCCAAGAGTCAGGACGCCGCGGTGCGCCTCGCCGAAAGCTATTTCGACGTGCTGCTGGCCAGCGAAACCATCGTCCTCGCCAAGTCCAAGCTGAACGCCTTCGAGGAGCAACTCGCTTCGGCGAAACGGCGCATGGAGCTGGGGGCCGGCACCGTCACCGACATCGACGAGTCGATCGCTCGCCGCGACCTCGCCGATGCCGAGCTGATCGAAGCGCAAGACAACCTGATCAATGCCCGCCGCAAGCTTGAGGAGTACATCGGAGAAACCCCAGAATCGTTGACCACCTTGCGTCCGACTTTCGATACGCCACCGCTGCTGCCGAGCAACCTGCAGGACTGGTTGGTCAAGGCTCAGAGCGACAGCCCGCTGATCCATGCGCGCCGTCATAGCAGCGACCTTGCTGAAGAAGAAGTGAAACGCGTCAAGGCGGGCCACTGGCCGACACTGGATTTCGTTGCCGGCTACACCGCGGGCGATAGCCAATCCATCTCCGAGCTGAATCAACGCAACCGCTACGGCTCAATCGGGCTGGAAGTCAACTTCCCGCTGTACAACGGTGGCGGCACCAGCGCGCTGGCACGCCAGGCCAGTTCCAATAGTTCCAAGGCCCTGGACGAACTCGACGCCACGCGACAGGAAGTCATCTCCGGCACCACCCGCGAGTACGCCGGCGTACAGAGCGGCGCCAAACGTATTCACGCCCTGGAGCGGGCCGTAGAGTCCAACGAACGCTCACTGCTGTCCACACGCAAGGGTTTCAAGGAAGGAGGCACCAGCACCAACTCGGACGTCCTCAATGCCGAAGAACTGCTCTTCGTTGCACGCCACGATCTGTTCGAGGCGAAGCTGCGTTACTTGATGTCGCGCCTGCGCCTGGCCTCTTCGGTGGGCAGCCTGGGCGACGACGACATCGACCACATCAACGACTACCTCGGCCCGGAGCTGTTGGTCACCAATTGAATTGGCGTCCAGGTGAACAGGCGTCATGGCAACTGATTGGGTGATGACGCCGCCCCCGCCAGGAAAATCTGAAGAACGAAAACAAACGCAGCCACTCGCCGCCCTAAAGGTTTTGACGGTCAAGCCGATTCAAATGGTCTTGATATAGGGCGCTAAGGAGCTGTTTGCCGTGAGTATTGTATTTCGCCTGACGGGCGCCGTTTTTGCCGTGTCCCTCACGGGTTGTGCCCTGCAAGGCAACGGGATGGCCGATTACTACAAGCGGATGTCTGCCGAGCGCCTCGTACAAAATCAAGCCATGATGACCCGGATACAAGCCCGGCCTTTGCCATTGGATACCACGCTGAGACTCGACCAAACGGCCATGGTGATGGTTAATGTGCCGGCCGAAGGCGCCGCGCCGGCCACCCAGGCCCGGCTTTTCGCTGGCTGCAACTTGTCGACTTTAGCCATGGATTATCGACGCGAAAAGGACTGGAGCAGCCCTTACGTCCTGCCAGCAGACCCAGCGCGCAACATCGCCCAGCAGATGTGCCAGGCAGTCCGGAACAGTGCCTGGAAGCAGTTGCCCGGCGAAACCGAAGACGTCTTGTTACTAGACCCAGGCACACTGGCCATAGACAACTCACGGCGTTCGATATGGGCGGGCATCGACTATGGCCGCACCCGCCTGGATGAAAGCGAAGGCAAGCCCTATGGCCGCCAGTTCGAGCGTATTGAAGTCGACTGTGCGACCCGACAGGCCAGCACCCGCTTGGCTTATCGCCTGGGCGAGGACATTTTGCTGCCACCGCCCGTTCAGCCGCTTGATAGCGCCCTGGACAAAGAACAACGCGCCCGACTGATTGGCACCGTGTGCGCCGAACCCGCCAACATGGCGCAACTCGCCACGCCAGTCATCCGCAAAAAACTGCCGCCGAACATGCTGACGCCAGAGGCTTCGGCACCGCTATTGGCACAGGTAAGCGCACTGCCACAGGGACAACCGACCCACACGCTCAGTCATTTGCAATTCACTTACAACGCCTCCTCCCCACTGGTGCCGCGCGCCGTGATCAACGACCATCCAATGGACTTGTATCTGCAACCGGGCCCGGCTCGCGGGATCTGGCGCGAGCAGGCAACGGGAGCGTTAGGCAGCGAGAGCGTGAGACTGCGCTGGCGCGGGATGATCGAACTTGCAGCAACGAGCCGATCTCAGATCGCGGGCAAAACCGACCAGCGAAGCAACCTTGCAGACATCGACCTGGATGGCGATTGGCAAAACCTGAAACCCGGGAGCGATATCGCCTACAGCAAAAAATTTACTGACAGCGCTGGCAAAACTTTCGTGCAGAAATTTGAGTGTTCGGTGGGTGAATCCTTCCCTGCTACACAAACAGTTGCCTCGTTGCAGGGACTGGCGCGCAAGGTTACATGCGTCACCGATAGCGCACTGAAGACAAGCAATGCGTACCTCTATCTGGAGGCCTATGACCTGTTCGTGGAAACCTCCGAGACTTCAACGCTCCTGGTTCAGGTCAACACGCTCAAGGCAGCAGAGTAGCGTGCAACCCCGGGCGTAGAGTTTGTCGATTGGCGCGAAAGAACTCGGCACAAGACCACGTTGCCTGCCGACGCGCCAATGCCTTTACCTGAGCAGTCACTAATCGTAGAACGGCTCAACCAACGCCCGGCTGCCGACAAAAAAGCTATCGGCGACCAGTCGCAGCGGCTGGAGATCCAGGTCACTGGCCTTGTCGCCAATCAGCTGTTGAAAATGTCGATACACCGCCGCGTACTCGCCCTCCTCCGATACGGCCTGGCGCACGCCGTCGATACTCAAGAGTGCGCCGCCGTTGTCCAGTCGCAGGATGCCTTCGGCGCAGCGAATCTCGATGCTCCAGAGTTCGTCATGGCCGTGGTCGAAATCGAACTCCGCACGAACATCGAGGTGGCGCGCGTCGGACATTTTGATGGACGCGGCGATAGGCGACTGGCAGTTGTCGGGGACGCGCAGTTCGGCGGACTCGACAAACAGCGACAGGGGCAGCAGATGAGTCGCAATCGACAAGGCATTGATGCCGGGATCGAAGACGCCCAGGCCGCCGGGTTGCCAGATCCACGCCTGGCCGGGGTGCCACTTGCGCACGTCTTCCTTCCAGTCGATCTGTACGCTTTGCAGGGTGCGGGTGGCCAGCCAGTCACGAGCGGCTTCAATGCCGGGCGCGTAGCGTGAATGCCAGGCGAACAGACCGCTGACGCCTTGCTCTGCAACCTGATTCACCAACGCCATCGCTTCGCCCAACGTGGCGCACGGAGGTTTTTCGACCAGTACGTGTTTACCTGCGGCCAGCGCTTGTTGCACCAGTGCGAATCGTCCTTGCGGTGGAGTGCAAAACGCAATCGCATCCACAGGCGGGCCGTTTTCGAGCAGCTCGCCCAGGGACTGAAAGTTCTCTACGCCGGCGCAGGGTTGCCCTTGCGTTGCGACAGCGACCAACTGGAACGCGGGGTTGGCGTTGATCGCTGGAACGTGTTGATCCTGGGCAATCTTGCCGTAGCCCACCAGACCGAGACGGATCGGTTGCATTAATGACTCCTGTTTTTTTCTTGTCTTGGGAAGCGAATCGACAAGATTACGTTTGTATAGCGGGGAAGTCATTGATGACGTGCTGACGTTTCGTGAACGCTACCTTTCAGTCAGCCCCTCCCCGCACAAACCGCCTGACCTCGGCCTGTATGGCATAAGCCGGCGCCTCCACCGCATTGAAATCCTGTGTATACCGCTGGGCAAATCCATCGACTCCCCACTCCTGAAACTGCTGCACATGCTTGAGTTCGTGAGCCCAGAGCGCGACATCCTGTTCTGCGGTTTGAGCGTCCCGGAAGAGAATGATGTCGATCAGCGTCACAGCTCCGACATCGGGGTTTTGCAGCATGGCAGTGGCGGCACTGAACTGACCGTTGTCGCTGACTTTATAGCCCGCGGCATCGAGGACACCGGGCTCGTACCAGCGCAGCAGTTGCTCGCGGATGTGCGGTGGGATGGGTTGGATGCTGGTGTTGACTACTTCAGCGTGGGCTTGGGTCAGCCACAGCGCCAGGGCAGGTGCAGCGATCTGGTAGACACCATCAGGCACGGGGCCGAGCACTTGCCCCAGGTCTGGCAGGCAGATGCAGTCGTCCAGGCAAACTTGTTTCTCGCCAGCTGGGCAGGCGCCGGGCTGGGCTGGCACTTCTAGCGTCAGACAAAGAACAAACAGCGCCACCAGGCGCGTGATGATGGGCGGCATTGTGACCTCCAGGGACGGAAGCAGCGCGAACAGTGGGCCATAACTGATCGACAACCTGCAAAGCTTTTGCGTATCCCTAAATTTCTTTACGCCACTTTCCTGCGGGCAAAACAAAACCCCAACTGCTTTCGCAATTGGGGTTTCGGAATTTAATCTTGACGATGACCTACTCTCACATGGGGAAACCCCACACTACCATCGGCGATGCATCGTTTCACTGCTGAGTTCGGGATGGGATCAGGTGGTTCCAA
>NZ_JAGYFZ010000110.1:0-18782 GCF_019946675.1 Pseudomonas sp. BF-B-15 | reverse complement strand
TGGTGGCGGCGGGGGAAACGGGGTCGATCGTGGCGATTCTGTGCGATGGCGGCGAGCGCTATGAGACCAGTTATTACGATCAGGCCTGGCTCAAGGCGCAGGGGTATGAGTTGAGTGGGTTGATGGCGGCGGTGGCAGCGAGTGTCGAGCGCGGCGAGCCGCTTCCAGCGACCGTGCTGCGCGCCAACATCTGACACACCGAAATCCAATGTGGGAGCGAGCCTGCTCGCGATAGCGGTAGACCAGTCAACATCTCAGTTGAATGTTCAGCCGTCATCGCGAGCAGGCTCGCTCCCACAGGGTTCTGCATTGTTTCAGAAATTGCCGGTCAGGCTTCCAGGCCGAGGATGTCGCGAGCCACGGCTTCAGCGATGCGAATGCCATCGACACCCGCCGACAGAATCCCGCCCGCATAACCCGCACCTTCACCCGCCGGGAACAAACCCTTGACGTTCAGGCTCTGCATCAACTCGTTACGGGTGATCCGCAACGGTGACGACGTACGCGTCTCGATCCCGGTCAACACCGCGTCATGCAGCGAGTAGCCGCGAATCTGCTTCTCGAACGCCGGCAAGGCTTCGCGAATGGCTTCGATGGCGAATGCCGGCAAGGCCAGCGCCAAATCACCCAGCGCAACACCGGGCTTGTAGGACGGTTCAACGCTGCCCAGCTCGGTGGATGGTTTGCCCGCGATGAAATCGCCCACCAGCTGTGCCGGCGCTTCGTAGTTGCTGCCACCCAGCACAAAGGCGTGGGATTCCAGGCGCTCCTGCAACTCGATACCGGCCAGCGGGCCGCCCGGATAATCGACTTCCGGGGTGATCCCGACGACGATCCCGGAGTTGGCGTTGCGCTCGTTACGCGAATACTGGCTCATGCCGTTGGTCACGACGCGATTCGGCTCGGAGGTGGCCGCGACCACCGTACCGCCCGGGCACATGCAGAAGCTGTAGACCGAGCGACCGTTCTTGGCGTGGTGCACCAGTTTGTAGTCGGCGGCACCCAGTTTCGGGTGGCCGGCGTACTTGCCCAGGCGCGCGCGGTCGATCAGCGACTGTGGGTGTTCGATACGGAAACCCACCGAAAACGGCTTGGCTTCCATGAACACGCCACGACCGTGGAGCATGCGGAAGGTGTCGCGGGCGCTGTGGCCGAGGGCCAGAATCACGTGCTTCGAATGGATCTGTTCGCCGCCGTTGAGCTCGACGCCAACCAATTGACCGTCCTCGATCAACACGTCGGTGACGCGCTGCTGGAAGCGTACTTCGCCGCCCAGTGCACGGATCTGCTCGCGCATGTTTTCCACAACGCCCGTCAGACGGAACGTACCGATGTGCGGTTTGCTGACGTAGAGGATTTCTTCCGGCGCGCCGGCTTTGACGAACTCATGCAGGACTTTGCGCCCGATGAACTTCGGGTCCTTGATCTGGCTGTAGAGCTTGCCGTCGGAGAAAGTCCCCGCGCCGCCTTCACCAAATTGCACGTTGGACTCGGGGTTGAGCACGCTTTTACGCCACAGGCCCCAGGTGTCCTTGGTGCGCTGGCGCACTTCGGTGCCGCGCTCGAGGATGATCGGCTTGAAGCCCATTTGCGCGAGCAGCAGCCCGGCGAAAATCCCGCACGGCCCGAAACCTACGACAACCGGGCGTTGCTGCAGATCGGCCGGCGCCTGGCCGACCACTTTGTAGCTGACATCCGGCGCCACGTTGACGTTGCGGTCATCGGCGAACTTGTGCAGCAACGCCGCCTCATCCTTCGCGGTGAGGTCGATGGTGTAGATGAAGCACAGTTCGGAGGATTTTTTGCGCGCATCGTAGCTGCGCTTGAACAAGGTGAAATCGAGCAGGTCATCACTGGCGATGCCCAGGCGCTGCACGATGGCAGGGCGCAGGTCTTCTTCGGGATGGTCGATCGGCAGCTTGAGTTCAGTGATTCGTAACATGACGGGATCCGGTTCGCGGGGCGCACAACTGCGCCAAGGCGTTTGAAGGCGGCGATTATAAGCCCCAAAAGCCGAGTCCCGTGAGGCTTAAACGATCAGTCGTCGCGCGATCCGCCGAAATACCCGCAACCACGCTGAACCTGGCCATCAATGCGCAGTTCGGCGCTCATGTGTTGAACACTGCCGGTGCTGCTGTCGACGCAACGTTGCGGCGCGACCCACAGTTCGATGTGCTGGTTATTGGCTTCGGTGCTGAGGTTGAAGCGGCCATCGCCCAGTTGCTCTTCAACATAAGGGACGGCCAGGGGCGGTTGGCCCGCACGGTCGACGACCATGCCTTTGCCACTGACCTTGACGTTCCACTCGGGCCCGTGGCCGGCGGCGCGCAGGATCAACGGTTTGAAATTCGGATCGCCGCAGGCGGTGCCCGAGCGCTCGACGCGGTACAGCTGCTCCAGATCGAGGCGGCTGTCGACGATCCGCCCGCGAACGTCAGCGAACAGCTTGCCCTGGGCATTGGCGAGGCTTGCGGCCTCTTGCAGGACGCTGGTGCCGCCGGTGTCGTTGACCACGAAACTGCGCTGCTCATTGCACGGCTGGAACAACAGCTTGCCGTCGGCCGCCGTCAACTGACCCTGCATTCGGGTCTGGCCCACGTGGGAGGCACTTTCACGCGGGCCATCGAACAACTGACAGGCCGCGAACAGTGGAAGCACGGCAACAAGGACTAAGGAACGGGCAACACGCATCTTTGGCTCTCCAGACAAGAGCCGCCACGTTACGCAGCCTGACCGTTCATCACAACCCCGCCGAGGTGTGTTGGTCCACCTGTAGGAGCACAGCTTGCTGGCGAAGGCGATCTTACGGACGCCTTCGCCGGCAAGCCGTGCTCCTACGGATTGTGTTGTTCAGCCGACGTGAAAGGTCTGACCGGTTTGCAGGCCTTCTACGCTTTTGGCGTAGGCCAGTGCCACATCGACAGCCGGAACCGGTTTGAAGCCGCGGAAGTACGGCGCGTATTTGCCCATGGCTTCAACCAGGACATTCGGGCTCACCGAGTTCACCCGCAGGCCGCGCGGCAGTTCGATCGCGGCGGCACGCACGAAGCTGTCGATGGCACCGTTGACCAGTGCGGCCGAAGCACCGCTGCGGATCGGGTCGTGGCTGAGCACGCCGGTGGTGAAGGTGAACGATGCGCCGTCATTGGCGAATTCGCGACCGATCAGCAGCAGATTGACCTGGCCCATCAGCTTGTCGTTCAGGCCGAGGGTGAAACTGTCGGCGGTCATTTCGTTCAGTGGTGCGAAGGTCACGTTGCCCGCCGCGCAAACCAGTGCGTCGAACTTGCCGGTCTGTTCGAACAGTTTGCGAATCGAGGAGCTGTCGCTGATATCCACTTGGAAGTCGCCGCTGTTGCGACCGATGCGGATGACCTCGTGACGCTCGGACAACTCCTTGTCGATCGCCGAACCAATGGTGCCGCCTGCGCCAATCAAAAGAATTTTCATGTTGTTTATCCTCATGTGTGTTGAAAGTGGCTTCAGTCTAGAGTGGTTTTTTCTGTGGATAAGCGCGCTAATAGGCAACCTTTGGTTTTCTAATGGAAACAATCCATGAGCGAGATGGATGATCTGGCGGCGTTTGCGGTGTTGATTGAAGCGGGCAGTTTCACCTTGGCGGCGCAACAACTGGGTTGCAGCAAAGGCCAGTTGTCCAAGCGCATCAGCCTGTTGGAGACGCGGTTTTCCGTGGTGCTGCTGCAACGCACCACCCGCCGCTTGAGCCTGACGGCGGCGGGGGCGGCGCTGTTGCCGCAAGCCCAGGCGCTGGTGGTGCAAGTGGAACGGGCGCGTCAGGCATTGGCGCGGTTGAAGGACGATATGGCAGGGCCGGTGCGTATGACGGTTCCGGTATCGTTGGGAGAAACCTTCTTCGATGGCTTGCTGCTGGAGTTTTCCCACAAGTACCCGCAGGTGCAGATCGAGCTCGACCTCAGCAACAATTACCGTGACTTGTCCCGCGACGGTTTTGATCTGGCGGTTCGCTCCGACGTCGGCAATGACGAGCGTCTGGTGGCGCGACCGCTGTTGGCCTGGCACGAACTGACCTGCGCCAGCCCGGCTTACCTTGAGCAACACGGCGAACCGCTGACCCCACAGTCCCTGGCTGAGCACCAGTGTTTGCTCAACAGCCACTACAGCGGCCGCGAAGAATGGCTGTATCACCAACAGCACGAATTATTGCGGGTGCGTGTGTCGGGGCCGTTCGCCAGCAATCATTACAGCCTGCTCAAAAAAGCCGCGCTGGCGGGCGCCGGCATTGCGCGTCTGCCGTCCTACCTGTTGCAGGCGGAATTGGCTGACGGCCGTTTGCGCTGGCTCCTGCGCGATTATCAGACGCGTCGCATGCCGATGTATTTGGTGCACCCGTATCAGGGTGGGTTACCCAAGCGCACGCAGGTGCTGGCGGATTACTTGATTGGCTGGTTCAAGCGCAGTGGGGAGGCGTTGGATCGGCTCTAATGATCATGCAAAACCCTGTAGGAGCCGGCTTGCCGGCGATCGCGGTTTAACATTCTACAGAGAGGTTGACTGATACTCCGCTATCGCCGGCAAGCCGGCTCCTACAGGGGATTTTCGGTGTTGTCTGAATTCTGCCCGGCACAAAAAAACGGCCCGAAGGCCGTTTTTTGTTTACCGCAAACGCTTAACCACCGAGGTACGCTTCGCGCACTTTCGGGTCGGTCAGCAGTGCTTCACCGGTGCCTTGCATCACCACGCGGCCGTTCTCCAGAACGTACGCGCGGTCAGCGATTTTCAGCGCCTGGTTGGCGTTTTGCTCGACCAGGAACACCGTCACGCCATCCTTGCGCAGCTGTTCGATGATGTCGAAGATCTGCTGGATGATGATCGGCGCCAGACCCAGCGAAGGCTCGTCGAGCAGCAGCAGCTTTGGCTTGCTCATCAGCGCACGGCCGATGGCGAGCATTTGCTGTTCGCCGCCGGACATGGTGCCGCCGCGCTGATTGAAACGCTCTTTCAGGCGTGGGAAAAGTCCGAGGACCTTGTCCATCTGTTCCTGGTAATCGCCTTTTTCAGTGAAGAAGCCACCCATGGAGAGGTTTTCTTCCACGGTCAGGCGAGCAAACACCCGACGACCTTCCGGTACGACGGCGATGCTCTTGCGCATGATCTGCGACGAACTCTGGCCGACGAGCTCTTCGCCCATGTAGCGGATGCTGCCGCTGTGGGCTTGCGGCGAACCGCAGAGGGTCATCAGCAGGGTCGACTTGCCGGCGCCGTTGGCACCGATCAGGGTCACGATCTCGCCCTGACGGACTTCGACGTTGACGCTGTGCAGCGCCTGGATCTTGCCGTAGAAGGTGGAAACGTTTTCGAATTGCAGCATTTACGCTTCCCCCAGGTAGGCTTTGATCACTTCAGGATTGTCGCGGATCTGTTCCGGCGTACCGTCGGCCAGAGGCGTGCCCTGGTTGATCACGACGATGTGGTCGGAAATGCTCATGACCAGTTTCATGTCGTGTTCGATCAGCAGCACGGTGACGTTGTGCTCTTCACGCAGCATGCTGATCAGCGCCTTGAGATCCTCGGTTTCCTTCGGGTTCAGGCCGGCAGCCGGTTCGTCGAGCATGAGGATCCGCGGGCGGGTCATCATGCAGCGGGCGATTTCCAGGCGACGTTGCTGACCGTAGGCCAGGGTGCCGGCCGGACGGTTGGCGAATGCCTTGAGGTTGACCTTGTCCAGCCAGTACTCGGCGAACTCCATGGCTTCGCGTTCGCTTTTGCGGAAGCCCGGGGTCTTGAACAGGCCCGCCAGGAAGTTGGTGTTCAGGTGACGGTGCTGGGCGATCAAGAGGTTCTCGACCGCCGTCATGTCCTTGAACAGCCGCACGTTCTGGAAGGTACGCACCACGCCTTTGAGGGCGATCTTGTGGCCGGGCAGGCCTTCGATCGGCTCGCCGTCCAGCATGATGCTGCCGCCGCTCGGCTTGTAGAAACCGGTCAGGCAGTTGAACACGGTGGTCTTGCCGGCGCCGTTGGGGCCGATCAGTGCCACGACCTGTTTCTCTTTCACGCTCAGGGCTACGCCATTGACGGCCAGCAAGCCGCCGAAGCGCATGCTCAGGTTTTCGACTTTAAGGATCTCGCGGCTCATTTGCGCAGCTCCATGTGAGGACGTTGCATGGGCAGCAGACCTTGAGGACGCCAGATCATCATCAGCACCATCAAGGCGCCGAACATCAACATGCGGTATTCACTGAACTCACGCATCATTTCCGGCAACAGGATCATCACCGTGGCGGCGAGTACGACACCCAGTTGCGAGCCCATGCCACCCAGCACCACGATGGCGAGGATGGTCGCCGACTCGATGAAGGTGAAGGACTCCGGTGTGACCAGGCCCTGACGCGCAGCGAAGAAGCTGCCCGCGAAACCGGCGAAGCACGCGCCGAGGGTGAAAGCCGAGAGCTTGATGATCGTCGGGTTCAGGCCCAGTGCACGGCAGGCGATTTCGTCTTCACGCAACGCTTCCCAGGCGCGGCCCAGGGGCATGCGCAGCAAGCGGTTGATGACGAACAGCGCAAACAGCGCGAGGAACAGCGCGACCAGGTAAAGAAAGATCACCTTGTTGATCGAGTTGTATTCCAGGCCGAAGTACTCGTGGAACGTCTGCAGGCCTTCGGCCGCTTTGCGTTCGAAAGTCAGGCCGAAGAACGTCGGTTTCTCGATGTTGCTGATGCCGTTCGGGCCACCGGTGATGTCGGTCAGGTTACGCAGGAACAGACGGATGATTTCGCCGAAGCCCAGGGTCACGATCGCCAGGTAGTCACCGCGCAGACGCAGGACCGGGAAACCGAGCAGGAAGCCGAAAGTGGCCGCCATCAGGCCGGCGATCGGCAGGCAGATCCAGAAGCTCAAGCCGTAGTAGTGCGACAGCAGCGCGTAGCTGTAGGCGCCGACGGCATAGAAACCGACGTAACCGAGGTCGAGCAGGCCGGCCAGGCCGACCACGATGTTCAGGCCCAGGCCGAGCATCACGTAGATCAGCACCAGCGTGGCGATATCCACCGCACCGCGAGAACCGAAGAACGGCCAGACCAGCGCGCCGACGATCAGCGCGATGATGATCCAGCGTTGGGTGGTCGGCAGGGTCAGGAAATTACTGGCCTTGGCCGGCATCACCGGCAGGTTGGGCGAGGATTTCCAGGCCGAGCTGATCTGCTGGTCGAACAGCACCCGCAGGAACATCAGTACCGAGCACACGGCGATGGTGATCAGCGTGGCAGTGCTGGTGCCATGGACTTCGAGGTTGATGCCGACAATGGTCAGCTTCAGACCGAGTACCGGGTAGGCAACGGCCCACACCAGCAAGGCGCTGAACAACGCCTGTTTAAGATTCCTAGTCATACTTTTTCAACCTCCGGACGGCCCAACAGGCCGGTAGGCCGGAACAACAACACCAGAACCAATAGGCCGAACGCAACGACGTCCTTGTACTGGTCGCCGAAGATATCGGCACCGAAGGCTTCCGCCACCCCAAGCACGATCCCGCCGAGCATGGCGCCGGGGATGCTGCCGATACCGCCCAGTACCGCTGCGGTGAAGGCCTTGAGGCCGACCAGGAAACCGGCGTTCGGGTTGATCACGCCATATTGCATGCTCAGCAGCACGGCCGCGATGGCCGCCAGTGCGGCACCGATGACGAAGGTCAGGGCGATGATGTTGTTGGTGTTGATACCCAGCAGGTTGGCCATCTTGATGTCTTCGGCACAGGCGCGGCAGGCGCGACCCAGGCGAGAGCGGGAGATGAACAGTGTCAGGCCGAGCATGGCGATCAGGGTCACCACGAACACCACGATTTGCATGTAGGAAATCAGCACTTCATGTGCGCCACCTGGCCCGATGGCGAAGTTGCCGGGGATCAGGTTGGGGATGGATTTGTCCTTGGAGTCTTGCGCCAGCAGAACCGTGTTCTGCAGGAAAATCGACATGCCGATGGCGGAAATCAGCGGGATCAGACGGTTGCTGCCGCGCAAGGGGCGGTAGGCGATCCGTTCGATGCTGTAACCGTAGGCACTGGTCACGACGATGGTCGCGAGGAAAGCGGCGGTCATCAACAGCGGAACACTGTCGAGTCCCATCATGGACAGGCCCGCAATGGCGATGAACGCCACGTAGGAACCGATCATGTACACCTCGCCGTGGGCGAAGTTGATCATTCCAATGATGCCGTAAACCATCGTATAGCCGATGGCGATCAGGGCATACGTGCTGCCAATGGTCAGACCATTAACCAGCTGTTGGAAGAAGTGATAGATGTCAGGCATTACAGCGCTCCTAAAAACCTGATACGCATTTCACTGGTGGAGTCATTTTCCCGCTCGAGCCCCGTGGATCTGCATCCACTTCGAACGCGAGGTTTGCCAGCGAACCGCTGATGACGGTTTTGAGATTTTCAGGTGGGGAGACTGGCGGATCACGCCAGCGCGGCCCAATACGTTCGTAAAACAAAGCCCACGGCACGCCGTGGGCTTTATTGGCAGTCAGTCAGGCAACGCCTTACTGAGGCTTGGCTTCAGTTTTTGGTTTGCCGAAGTGCCACTCGTAAACCACAAATTTGAAGTCTTTCAGGTCGCCCTTCTCGTCGAAGCTCAGGTCGCCGGTAGGGGTCTTGAAGGTGCCTTTGTGGATGGCTTCAGCCACTTTGGCGGAGTCTTCGGACTTGGCAGCCTTGATACCGTCGGCAATTACGGTCACCGCCGAGTAGGCCGGGAACACGAACGGACCGCTCGGGTCTTCTTTCTTCGCTTTGAACGCGTCAGCCAGGGCGATGTTGGCAGGATCCTGGTCGAAGGATTTCGGCAGGGTCACCAGCAGGCCTTCGGAAGCTTCCTTGGCGATCTGCGAAATGGAGTCGTTACCCACGCCTTCCGGACCCATGAACTTGGCTTTCAGGCCTTTTTCCTGGGATTGACGCAGGATCAGACCCAGCTCCGGGTGGTAGCCGCCGTAGTAGACGAAGTCGACGTTGGCTTGCTTGAGCTTGGAGACCATCGAAGAGAAGTCTTTGTCGCCGGCGTTGATGCCTTCGAACACGGCAACCTTGACGCCTTTGCCTTCCAGGGTTTTCTTCACGGCGCTGGCGATGCCTTCACCGTATTGCTGTTTGTCGTGCAGGACAGCAACGATCTTCGGTTTTACGAAGTCGGCAATGTAGTTACCGGCGGCAGGGCCCTGGGCGCTGTCCAGACCGATGGTACGGAAGATCATTTTGTAACCGCGATTGGTGATGTCCGGGCTGGTGGCAGCCGGGGTGATCATGATCACGCCTTCGTCTTCGTAGATGTCCGAAGCCGGTTGAGTGGAGCTGGAGCACAGGTGACCGACTACGAACTTGACGCCGTCGTTGACGACTTTGTTCGCGACAGCCACAGCTTGTTTTGGATCACAGGCGTCATCGTATTCAACGGCTTCGAGTTTCTTGCCGTCTACGCCACCCTTGGCGTTGATCTGTTCGATGGCCATTTTGGCGCCACTGAACTGCATGTCGCCGTATTGGGCTACAGGGCCGGTTTTAGGGCCGGCGATGCCGATCTTGATGGTGTCAGCTGCGAACGAATGGCTGGCAACCCCGGCCAGAACCATAGCGGCAAACAGTTTGGAAATCTGCTTAGTAGCCTTAGTCATAGTGCTCCACTCTTACTGTTGTAGTTTTTATAGTCCTGGCGCCGTAGCAGCAGAACCGGGTCAGATATCTTCGAATATCCTCCGGAAAATGCCCCCGGCAACTGTACCGGTACAGTGTAGAGCGCCGATTGTTAGCCTGGGAAGGCAGCGCCGGGGGGCAAAACCTGAGGGTGTCGCTTTTTTGAAAGAAAAAGACAGAATTGCGGCGGGGGTTGTAGCTGAATTCTCAGCAATCCTTGGCTTTCCTGCAGTTTTCAATCGGTAACTCAATTGCATCCGGGTTTTTCTGCCTGACCACCGACGTTATCATCCACGTCGATTTCTTTTCCGGACAGGACCCATGACTCAAGAACCTAGCACCCTCTATGCCAAGCTGCTTGGTGAAACCGCATCTATTACCTGGAAGGAGCTGGAGCCCTTCTTCGCCAAGGGTGCCCTATTGTGGGTCGATCCCGGTCTGGATTTGATCGCGGTGGCCGAGGCTGTGGCGACGGACGAAGGGACGAAAGTGGCTGCCTGGCTGGCCGCCGACACGGTCGCCAAGCTGTCTGAAACGCGGGCGCTGGATCTTTTCGAACGTGATCCGGAGTTGTGGGCAGTGGTGGTTTCGCCGTGGATTCTGATCCAGGAAAGGGCGACGAAGTGAAGTTGTGCACCGAATGTGTGCGTCGCTTCGCCGGGGAAAAGTGTGTAGCCGAGTAGCGTGATGGCATGTTGCCGTAGAGAAAGGCCACAGGCGGAGTTGGCATAACGGTGACGTAAACGTAACGGGCACAGTTTATTGAGCAGCCGATGGGCTGCTTAATTGTTTCTGGATGTTGGATTTGGGGGGCTATTCAGGCTGGGAGGCGTGGGTTGTGTACATATCCATTGCTGCGGTAACGGCTGCTAATGGTTTCGCCCTTACGGCGAGTCACTTGCAAAAAAGCGGCAAGTAACCAAGCGCTCTTGCCCCTTTCGTCCGGTGCCTCGCCCAGGCTCGGCATACCTTCGCTCCGGTCCTGCTCCGTGGGCCCGCCGCCATCGGCCATCCATGGCCGGGGGCGGCTAACCCGGCATCCATGCCGGGTTTCCCACTGCGCAGAACCTCCACTCGGCCTCCCCATGGGGCAAGCAGATCAAAATCAAAAGCCAGATCAACACCGCGCGAGGCGGCCTTAAAGCCGACCTGGCTCTTTGGTGGTCCGCGTTGTCCTTCTTTGTTTCGTACACTCATTCCGGACTTGTACACCAATCCCCTGTAGGAGCCGGCTTGCTGGCGATGGACGTTAACGATGACGCGGGCTGCCTGAATGTGCGCGGTGGCTGGGCGTTTTTCGCGAGCAGGCTCGCTCCTACATGGGATCGGCGTCAGCACGGTCAAACAAGCGCAGCGCGCCCGCTTGACGCCCCGGTCGGCCCAAAGGCCGCCTCGTTTTTGATTTTGATCGCAAGCGCCCCGTTAACCACGCTGGCCGAACGCAGGCATTGCGCAGCGGGGAAACCGGCAAGGATGCCGGTTTAGCCGCGCTGGGCCAGGGATGGCCCATCGCGGCGACCCGCGGAGCAATGCCGGAGTGAGGGCACACCGAGCCAGAGCGAGGTGCCGAGTGGTGGGGCAAGAGCGCTTGGTTACTTGGCGCTTTTCCAAGTAACTCGCCGTAAGGGCGAAACCAATATCCGCCATCACCCAAAAAACGGATATGCCCCCCAAGCTTGAATCTAAAAGCCTGAGGAGCGGCATCAGATCAGACGGTAAACGTCTTTCCCGTATGGTTGTTGAGCGAAATAACCTTGGTCTTGCCAATCCGGTGACGGTAGATCTCGCGCAGGTACTTGATCGCCTTTTTCACGCAATCGCGCGACAGGCGAATGTCATTGATCGAGACAAATTTTTCCTTGTCGTTGATCAGCTCGCGGTACTTCTTCTCGTACATCGGTTTGATCGCATACCAGTTGGTATCGAGGATCTTCGCCGGGTTCTCGAACTCGTTCAGCAAGTCGTCGATCAGCTCTTCGTTGAAGTCTTCGTTGATGATGAAGTCGAGGATCGAGTTGTCCAGCGTGTCGTCGAAGCGGTACGGGTTCTTCGCGAAGCAGCGCTTGATGAAGGCCACGATCAGCGTCAGGAAGTCGTCCGACAGGCACGGGCTCTTGGCGATCAAGGTGGTCAGCGACAAGTTGGCCGACGCGCCGATCACCAGCGCATAACGCTTGAGCGTGGTGTTCGGGAACAGGCTGTTGAGATGAGTCTTCAACCGGTTCAGGTCCATGTACGACAGCTTGTAGTCTTTCGGCAGCGAAACAATCGACACCACCGACGAGCAGTTCTTGAAGAAGTGCAGGTCGTGCAACGCGGCCGCGTCGTAACCGGAATTCTTGTACTGCTCCAGCGAGGCGCGATAGCGCTTGGACTCGATCGGCAGCAGGCTGATGCCTTCAATCGCCTGGGTCACTTTGTTGAAGTGCGGCAGGTCGATGGAGCGGAAGAACAGGTCATCGATGTTCAGGCGCTGCGGCTCTTTCTCGAACACCTTGAACTTGTCACTGCTTGGCGGCGGGGTTTCCGGCACTACGGATTCTGCGTAGGCAATCGCCACCGGGCCGGCCAGGCTCATGAACAGGTCGTTGGCGTCGAGGCGAATGGTTTCGCCGATGTCGATGCCGGCGCGACGGAAATAGTTCTGGTCGTAGTCAGTCGTGACCGCCTGCGCCGTCAGAATGTTGAAGATCTGCTGCGAGATGTATTGGTTGGCGTGCTTTTCCATCGCGTTGACGTCGATGTTCTGGATGTTGCCGTCATCGCTTTCTTCGGCATAACGCATGATGTCGTTGGAAATCAGCATCATCGCGTTCCATGGGCGGATACGGCCCATGACGCTGGCTTCGCTGCTGTCTTCGTTGGCGAAGTTGTAGGAGAAGTCCCATTCTTCCGAGAGGTATTTGCACAGCAGGCGACCGGCGTTGATGTGCAGCGCCTCGGACATTTCACTGCGGTGATCGGAAATGTTCGGCAGTACGCAGATGCCGCTGGTAAAGATCGGTTCGAAGACGAAGGAATGACCGCTTTTGCCGTCGTGCTCGTCCATCGGCTTGGTGTCGAACGTCTTGTTCATGTACGAGTGCTGCTGGGCCAGGCCGAATTCCGATGCCATGCCCGAACCGGTACCGCCGCCGGCACTGAAGATCGAGAAGTACAGGCGCGACTGGTTGGCCTTGATGCCGCAGCTGTCGATCAGGTACGAGTGAATCATTTTCCAGTCCGGGCTGGAGAAACGCTGGGTGTCCTTGTTCAGGATGATCTTGGCCAGGTACTGACCGAGGATCGGCGCGTTACCGGCGCCACCGGCGTGGACTTCCGACAAGTCCATGATCTTCATTTTGCTGTAGTCGCGCAGGAAGCCGCTTTTTTCGCCTTTGCGCGAGAAACGGATGCGACCGGCGATGTCTTTGTCCAGGTCGCCGAGCATTACCAGCGGTTCGACCAGGAACACCGGCTTGGTCGCCTTGTTCGGGCCCAGGCGCAGGTTGTTGCGGATCCACTGGGCCGGGCTGTAACCCTTTTCGGCGTAGCGCTTGTCCGGCGACAGGCGATCTTCGTTGTTGAATTCGTTGAGGTAGAACTTGCGGGCGTTGTACACCAGCTCCGCGACGTCCAGCGCGATGTTCGAGCCGCAGCGACCGAGGCCGATCAGGCACACCGACGGGAATTCCTGGTCGTTGTGCTGTTCGTTATCGCCTTCCAGGTGCGGCGGGCGCGGGAACACCATGTCGCGCAGACCGTCGAGGTTATCGAGGATGCGGTCGGTATTGGTCTCGGTGAAGTACAGGTATTGCTGAGTCGCCAACGGGCGCGAGGGGCTCAATGGCTTCGACGGCGTGGGGCTGTTCGCCGCGGGGCTCAGCGTCAGATCGGAAATCGCAGTGGCCGGATTGTTTTTAGAAGTCATTGTGCGCCATGTACCTGGGCTGGTTGGCTGGACGACAACGTGTCGTCAAGCCATCACGGATGGGTTCTCGCGTCTTTTTTCAGCGCGTATTGGGCCCAAGCGTCAGGGACTGGGCCTGAACATCACTCGGGGGAATCCTTTCCTTAGTCATGATGAATCGGCCAATATTTGGCGATCTTTAATGAAAAAGGAGGCCAAATGATGTCAACCCTACCTTCGTTGGGTTTTGCCGGTATCGGCCTTATGGGCCTGCCGATGTGCCGGCGCCTGCTGGCTGCGGGGTTTTCGCTGACTGTATGGAACCGTAATCCGGCCAAATGTGCTCCGCTGGTCGAGGCGGGTGCGCGACAAGTTGCCACGCCTGCCGAGCTGTGTCGGCACGCCGATGTGCTGATGTTGTGCCTGGCCGACACGGCCGTGGTGCGCGAGGTGGTGTTTGGTCCGGGCGGAGTGGCTGAAGGTGGGAAAAGCGGCCAGTTGCTGGTGGATTTTTCCAGCCTGGAACCCACCGCGACGCGGGAAATGTCGGCGCAGTTGGCCAGCCAGACCGGCATGCGCTGGCTGGATGCTCCGGTGTCCGGGGGCGTTATCGGCGCCGAGGCCGGGAGCCTGGCGATCATGGTGGGCGGCGAAGCGGCGGACCTTGAGCGTGTCAGGCCTGTTCTGCTCAGCCTCGGCCAACGTGTCACTCATATGGGCGCGGTCGGGGCGGGGCAGGTGACCAAGGCCTGCAATCAGATGATCGTTGCCTGTAACGCGCTGGTCATCGCCGAAGTCGTGGCGCTGGCCGAACGTTCCGGTGTGCAGGCCAGCCTGATTGCCGAAGCGCTCGCCGGCGGTTTTGCCGATTCAAAGCCGTTGCAGATCCTCGCCCCGCAAATGGCCGAAAGCCGTTTTGAACCGGTGAAATGGCACGTGCGCACGCTGCTCAAGGACCTCGATACCGCGGTGAAATTTTCCCGTGAGCAAGGTTCGGCCACGCCCATCAGCGGATTGGCCGCACAATTGATGCGGTTGCATGGTAGCCAGGGATTCCTGGAAAAAGATCCGTCGACCCTGGTGCAGCTGTACCGCGAACCGGACTCAGCGGACTGATCATGTGCCCGTGTTTGCGCTGGTTGATTTCACTCAGCACCGGACGCAGTTCCGCCAGCGGCACCGGGCGGCTGAGCAGGTAGCCCTGGACGAAATCGCAGCCGTTGCGCTGGAGAAACTCGTATTGCTCAAGGGTTTCGACGCCTTCGGTGATCACCTGCAAATGCAGGGTGTGAGCCATGACGATAATCGCCTGAACGATTTCCATGTCCTGAGTCGACTTGGGAATGTCCTGGATGAACGAGCGATCGATCTTCAGCGAGTTGAGCGGCAGGCGCTTGAGGTAGGCGAGGGAGGAATAACCGGTGCCGAATTCGTCGATCGACAGCGACACGCCGAGGGCGCGAATCTGGCGCAACAACACCAGCGAATTGGCGATGTTGACCATCAGCGCGTTCTCGGTCACTTCCAGTTCCAGTCGCTGCGGCGCCACTCCGGCAACCCGCAACGCGTGTTCGATTTCATCGGCGAGGTCTTCGCGCGCCAGGTTCAGCGGCGAGCAGTTGACGGCGATGTGCAGTTCTTCGTAGCCCTGACGTGACAACTCGCTCAGGTCCTCGCAGGCTTTGCGCAGAACCCAATTGTCCAGCTCGGCAATCAACCCGTTGGCCTCGGCGATGGCAATGAAGCGGTCTGGTGTCAGCAGCCCGTGAACCGGATGTTGCCAGCGGACCAGCGCTTCCAGCTTGCTGACCTGTGCGGTTTGCAAGTCGAAAATCGGTTGGTAATGCAGGATCAGCCCGGTGTTTTCATGCAGGGCGTGGCGCAGTTCCTCTTCGAGTTGCAGCTCCAGCGTGGCTCGGGTTTTCAGGTTCGGGCTGAAGAAATTCAGGCCGTTGCGGCCGCCGCCCTTGGACTGGTACAGCGCCAGGTCGGCGTGTTTCAGCAATTCCTCGCAGGTGGTGCCATCCTCCGGAAACAGGCTGATGCCGATGCTGGTGGTCATGACCATGCGCCGCCCGGACAGCTCGATCGGTTCCTTCATCTTCAGCATGATGCGCTGGGCCATGGCCCGTGCTTCCTCGCGTTCACGCAGGCTGATGAGGAGGCAGAATTCGTCACCACCGAAACGCGCCACCACATCTTCGTGACTGCGTACCGAACCCTTGATGTGCTGGGCCAGGACTTTGAGCAATTCGTCGCCGGCGTCATGGCCGAGGCTGTCGTTGATCCGCTTGAAGTGGTCGATGTCCAGAAACATCACCGCGAGCATGCCGCCTTCATCGGTTTTCTGGAGCAGCTTCTCGGCGAAAATCTGGTTGAAGCCGCGGCGGTTGATCAGGTTGGTCAGGGCGTCATAGTTCGCCACTTCTTGCAGCGACATGCGCGCCTGATCCAGCTGGCCGAGCAGCGTGTTGACCCGTTGCAGGTCGCGTTCCTTGTGTTGCAGTTTCTTGTCCGCCAGTGCTGCGCCGATGCTGCTGCCGATGATCAGCAGCGTGATGACCGCCACCGTCAGCCCCAGTTGCAGGTGATTGTTGTCACCGGGCAACGTCAGCGGGCTGCCGGTCGGCAGCACCAGGCTGAAGGCGGCCATGCCGGTGAAATGCATGCTGATAATGCCCGCCCCGAGCACCAGGCTGGCGCTGAATTTGACCAATTGATGGAGCAGGCCAGAGCCTTCGCGCAATCGACTCGACAGCAACAGTGCCGCGAGGCTGGCGCCAATGGCGATGACGATGGAAAGGATGAACAGCACCGGTTCGTAATACGTCATCGCATTCGAACGCATCGCCGCCATGCCCACGTAATGCATGATCGCGATGCCCAGGCCAATGCAAATGGCCGCCTGGATGTACTGCCGGATGCTCAGGTGAGGATGACTGAGGGTGTGCATCGCCAGCCACGAGGCGAACAGGGCAATCAGCAGGGAGGCAAGGGTGACGGGCAGTTCGTATTGAATCTCGACCGGCGCCTGGAACGCCAGCATGCCGATGAAGTGCATGGCCCAGATGCCGCCGGCCAGGCACCCGGCGCCGATCCAGCGCCACAGCCGTTGTGACGCCGGGTTTTCCGAATGCCCGACCCGTTCGGCCATGTCCAGCGTGGCGAAGCCGCCCACACAGGCGACCAGATAGGCCAGCAGCACCAGAAAAGGATCATGTGTGCAATTGAGGACAACTTGCCCGTTCGCGGTCAGCTCGGTAAAAAAATGCAAACCAAGCCACTCCATAGCATGCCCCGTCTTGTCCCGGCCCGCGCCATGCACGCTGGCGAATGCTTTGGAGTATAGAGGTCATACAAAGAGCGTCAGCAGTGATGGCACATTGGCACTAATGATTTTGGCATAAGCGTTATAGCGTTTACGGCTAAGGCTCAGGCGATCTGCTCATAAGGTAAATCGGGTTGCAGCGCTGGTAACCCGAAGGCGGCTCGTGCCGCATCGCAATCCACATTCGCCTCGCCGTTGGCCCAGGAAGCATCGAACTCGCGGCAAGTGCTGGAGCGTTGGTCGTAAATCGAGCATTGCACCGCGGTGCCGACTTCACCGACCAATCCGACACAACGAGTCGGTTTGCAGTCGGTTCCGAGCATGGCCACCCGGCTGGGGCTGATCGGCGCCACCAGTTCATCAGGCACTACACCTCCGGCCGAGGTGCATTCACCCCAGAAAAAAGACACGCGAAAGTGAGAACAGCAGGCACCGCAATTCAGACACGGACTGGCTTCGGACATGGGCGATAATCAAAGGAGGGATGGGGGCATGGTGTGGCAGACAAGGCCGCTATTCTAGGCTTCGCCTCGGGCTTTGGAAGGGGGGCACAGAGGTATTTTTCAACGGTTGGTCGGATCATGGAAAACACCACCAACCCACTGTGGGACGGGCGATGCGACCGGTATATCAGTCACATGAATGTTGAATGTGGCATCGCCATCGCTTGCAAGCCGGTTCCACTGGCGCCATGGGTTGATATCAGCCTTACGAATAATTACAGACAGTTGCACCGGGCCTGACTAGATTGCAGGTTCCGGGGACAGTGATGCCCCAAAAACAATAAAAAGAGACGGACCCATGCAGAACTCGACCCAAGCGGCGAATGCCTGGCGCATTCTGTTCCTGCTGTTCCTGGCCAATCTGTTCAACTTCTTCGATCGCACCATTCCGGCCATCATCATCGAGCCGATCCGTATGGAATGGCATCTCAGCGACTTTCAGCTGGGCATCATCGGTACCGCCTTCACCATTGTCTATGCGATTGCCGGGCTGCCGCTGGGGCGGATGGCCGATACCGGTTCGCGCGCCAAGTTGATGGGGTGGGGGCTGGCGGCCTGGAGCGGGCTGACAGCGGTCAACGGGCTGGTGGGCAGTTTCTGGAGTTTCCTGATCGTGCGCATGGGCATCGGTATCGGTGAGGCCAGTTATGCACCTGCCGCCAATTCGCTGATCGGCGACCTGTTCCCGGCCCACCGCCGTGCGCGTGCGATGGGCATTTTCATGCTGGGTCTGCCGTTGGGCCTGCTGCTGGCGTTCTTCACCATCGGCTGGATGGTCAAGGCGTTCGACAGCTGGCGTGCGCCGTTCTTCATCGCGGCGGTGCCGGGGCTGATCCTGGCGGTCTTCATGTTTTTCATCAAGGAACCGAAACGCGGCGCAGCGGAAAGTGTGCAGGTCTCGCAGGAGCGTGTGGACCGACCGATCCGCCGGGTACTGGCGGTGCCGACCTTTCTGTGGCTGGTGATGGCGGGGCTGTGTTTCAACTTCGCGACCTATGCCTGCAACTCCTTCCTGGTGCCGATGTTGCAACGCTACTTCCAGATGCCATTGCACGAAGCAGCGGTGGCGACCGGTGTGATCGTTGGTGTGACGGGGCTGTTCGGCCTGACGTTGGGCGGCTGGGTCGCGGACAAGATTCACCAGCGGGTGGCCAATGGTCGGCTGCTGTTTGCGGCGTTCAGCCTGATCGTTTCGACGGTGTGCACCGCGTGGGCGTTGCATGCCGGGCGGATCGAGATCGGGGTGTTCGTGGCGGTGTTCAGTTTGGGCTGGTTGTTTGCCTATAACTTCTACACCTGCGTTTACACGGCCATCCAGGACGTGGTCGAACCTCGCCTGCGGGCCACGGCGATGGCGTTGTTCTTTGCCGGGCTGTATTTGCTGGGTGGTGG